>JAEXXR010000456.1 GCA_023405705.1 Actinomycetes bacterium | reverse complement strand
GGCTCGCGCTCCTCGGCGGCCGCGCGGTCGTCGCCGGAGGCCGCCCGCTCGCCGGCGGCCGAAGCGCCAGAGGCGGCCGCGCCCTCGTCCTGCGCGCTGAGCGGTCTCGCGATCGACTCGAGGTCCTGCTGCTCGGCTCTCACGCCGAGGAACGCCTCGACCAGGCCGGCGGCGATCATCAGCGCGGCGCCGACGAAGTAGCCGTACATCACCTGCGCGGGGTCTCTCGACTCGGCCAGCGCGCCGAACAGCAGCGGGCCGACGATGCCGCCGGCGCCGGTGCCGATCGCGTAGAAGAAGGCGATCGCCATCGCGCGCGTCTCCATCGGGAAGATCTCGCTGACCGTCAGGTAGGCGGAGCTGGCGCCGGCGGAGGCGAAGAAGAGGATCACCGACCACGCCGCCGTCAGGCCCCACGGCCCGAAGACGCCCTGCTCGAACAGCACGCCGGTGACCGTCAGCAGGACGCCCGAGATGATGTACGTGCCGGCGATCATCGGCTTGCGGCCGACCACGTCGAAGAGCCGGCCGAGGATCAGCGGGCCGAGGAAGCTGCCGAGCGCGAACGGCACGAGGTAGAGGCCGGCCATCGCCGCGTCGACGCCGAAGTAGATCGTCAGCACGGTCGCGTACGTGAACGTGATCGCGTTGTAGAGGAACGCCTGGCCGACGAACAGCGAGAAGCCGAGGATCGCGCGTCTGGGGTAGAGCTTGAAGATCGAGGAGGCGATCTCGCCGAATCCGATCGAGCGGCGCTGTCTGACCTTGATCGTCCGCTCCGGCTCCTCCAGCCGCTCGCCGGTCGACTCGCGCACCTGGCGCTCGATGTCGGAGACGATCTCCTCCGCCTCGTCCTCGCGGCCGTGGATGAACAGCCAGCGCGGGCTCTCCGGCACCGTCCGGCGGACGAACAGGATCACCAGTCCGAGCACGGCGCCGAGGCCGAAGGCGACGCGCCAGCCGACGTCGGCCGGGAAGATCGACTCGTTCAGGAAGACGAGCGAGAGCGCGCCGCCGGCCGCCGCGCCGAGCCAGTAGGAGCCGTTGACGAGCAGGTCGACGGTGCCGCGCACGCGGGCCGGGATCAGCTCGTCGATCGCGGAGTTGATCGCCGCGTACTCGCCGCCGATGCCGGCGCCGGTGAAGAAGCGCCACAGGAAGAACCACCACGTGCCCCACGACAGTGCCGTCATGACGGTCGCGAAGAGGTAGAGCGCGAGCGTCAGCAGGAACAGCTTCTTGCGGCCCAGCCGATCGGTCAGCCAGCCGAAGAACAACGAGCCGACGCAGGCGCCGAGCACGTAGATCGAGCCGGCGAGGCCGATCTCGGTCGCGCTCAGCGCGAGCCCGCTGTCGGCCTCCTGCAGGCGCGGCCCGAGCGCGCCGATGATCGTCACCTCGAGGCCGTCGAGGATCCACACGGTGCCGAGCCCCAGCAGCACGATCCAGTGCCACCGGGACCAGGGGAGACGGTCCATCCGGGCCGGGATCGCCGTCTCGATCGTTCTCATCTCATGCTTGGAATCCGCCATCTCGGAGGGGCATGGTTCCCCGCCCGAGACGGCGGCAATCCGTGTGCGCGGCGGCCGCCGCGGGGATGCTCGGGGCGATCACCCGCGGCCTGCCGCGGGCGGTTCAGGCTGCCGCGCGCTGGCCCTCGTGGCGGCCCTCGGCGAACTCCTCGACGATCTTCGAGCAGAACGCCGGGATGTCGTCGGGCTTGCGGCTGGAGACCAGGCCCTGGTCGACGACGACCTGCTCGTCGACCCATCTGGCGCCGGCGTTGACGAGGTCGGTTCTGAGGCTCGGCCAGGAGGTGAGCGTGCGGTCTCTGACGACGCCGGCCTCGACGAGCGTCCACGGGCCGTGGCAGATCACGCCGACCGGCTTGTGCTGCTCGAAGAAGCCGCGCACGAACGCGACCGCGTCGGGGTCGGTGCGCAGGGTGTCGGGGTTGGCGACGCCGCCTGGCAGCACGAGGCCGTCGTAGTCGGCGGCGCTCGCATCTCTGACGGCGCGGTCGGCGGTGAATCTGTCGGCCGGGTCGAGGTGGTCGAAGCCCTGGAACTCGCCTCTTCTGAGCGAGACCAGATCGACGTCGGCGCCGGCCGCTCTGACCGCCTTCAGCGGCTCGGTCAGCTCGACCTGCTCGACGCCGTCGGTCGCCAGGAACGCGATTCTCTTGCCCTGCAGTCGATCGGCCATCGTGTCGCTCCTCTGAGTCGGATCGGGTGTCCCGTGGCGCTACCCGAGCGCGATGGCGGCAAACGGGATCGCGCCGCAGCGGCGACGGGGAGGGGCGGAGGAGGGAACCGGGCGAGGCGGGCCGGAGGGCCCGTCAGCGCGCCTGCGCGGCGGCCGGGTCGTCGACCATGTCGAGGCGCTCGTCGAGGCGCGTCATGCGGAAGATCCGCTGGACGGCCTCGGGGCCGCGGACGACGACGAAGCGGCGCGACTGCTCTCTGGCGCGCGCGTCGGCGGCGACGACGATCCGCAGGCCGGTCGAGTCCATGAAGGCCAGTCTGCGCAGATCGAGGACGACCGTCGCGGGCGCGTCGCGCTCGATCCGTTCGAGCTCGCGCTCGACCTGGCCGGCGCTGGCGATGTCGAGCTCGCCTTCGAGGGCGAGGCGGACGAGCGAGCCGTCCGTTTCAGTGGTGAGTTCGAGCAGCGTCATCGGGCGAGTGGCACCTTATCGAAGCGGGAGGAGGGCGTCATCGCTCGCTCCAGTCGGCGAGCTTCAGCCACGCCTCCGAGCGGGTCGGGAACGGAGGGGCGACCTGGGCGATGCGGTCGACCGGGACCTCGCTGGCGACCGCGATCGAGGCGGCGTGGACCATCTCTGAGACGTCGGGGCCGACGAAGGTCGCACCGATCAGCACGCGGCGGGCCTGGTCGACGACGAAGCGGGCCGGCTGCTCGACGCCCTTGCCGTGCCAGGAGCCGGCGGCGGTCTCGTCGAGGCGGGCGTCGACGGCGACGGCGTCGATCCCCTGCTCGCGCGCCTGCGCGAGCGTCGGCCCGATCGACGCCACCTGCGGCTCGCTGAAGATCACGCGCGGCGGCTGGCCGGTGTCGCGCACGGCGACGCCGGAGCGGCCGGCGAGCACGGCGGCGACGACGCGCGCCTGCAGCTTGCCCTGGTGGGTCAGCAGCGCGCGGCCATTGCAGTCTCCGATCGCGAACAGCCAGTCGCGGCCGGGGACGCGCATGTCGTCGCCGACCTCGACATATCTGCCGGGCTCGAGGCCGACCGTCTCCAGGCCGAGCCCAGCGGTGCGCGGCGCGCGGCCGGTCGCGGCGACGAGCACCTCGGCGACCAGCTCCTCGCCGTCCTCCAGCGTCAGCACGTTCACGCCGGCGTCGGGCTCGCGGCGGGCCGCGGCGGCGGTCGCGCCGAGGCGCAGCTCGACGC
>JAEXXR010000711.1 GCA_023405705.1 Actinomycetes bacterium | reverse complement strand
CGGCGGTGCCGTCGGTCGAGCCGTCGTCGGCGACGACGACGCGCGCGCCCGGGAAGGCGGCCTCCAGCGCCGCCAGCGTGGCGGGCAGGCGGTCGGCCTCCTGATGGGCGGCGATCAGGACGACGGGCGGGCGGGGCCCGACGGGCGGCGGGGTCGCCTCGGGCGTCTGGGGGGAAGCGTCGTGAGACATCGGATGCGGCGGCTATTCTGCCGGCCGGCGGGGTCGGCTGCGGCGCCGCTCCCCGATCGCATCTTCCAGGAGGTAGCACGTGGCTGACGTCGAGGCCCACATCACCGGCACGATCTGGAGAATCGAGGTCGAGGTCGGCGACACGATCGACGAGGGCGACACGGTCGTCATCCTCGAGTCGATGAAGATGGAGATGCCGGTCGAGGCCGAGGACCCGGGCGTGGTCAAGGAGATCCGCTGCCAGGAGGGTCAAGCGGTCTCCGAGGGCGACACGCTCGTCGTGCTCGAGTAGTGGCCGGCTCCGACGACGCCGCCCCCTCCGAGGGCGGCCGCCTGCTCGTCGCCGAGCCCGCCCCGGGCGTGGCGCGGCTGACGATCTCCAACCCCGCCAAGCGCGGCGCGCTCGACGCGCCGCTGCTGCAGGCGCTGACGACGACGCTCGCGCAGCTCGACGCCCGCTGCGTCCTGCTGACCGGCGAGGGCCGCGCCTTCTGCGCCGGCTACGACATCGGCGCGTTGACGACCGAGGGCTACGACGACAGCGCGGGCCATCCCTTCCAGGACGCGCTCGAGGCCGTCGCCTCCTACCGGTACCCGGTGGTGGCGGCGCTCAACGGCTACGCGATCGGCGGCGGGCTGGAGCTGGCGATCACCTGCGACCTGCGGATCGCGGCCGCCGGCGTCCAGCTCGGGATGCCGCCGGCGAAGCTCGGCGTCGTCTACAACCACGAGGGGATCAACCGCTTCGCGGGCGCGATCGGCGTCGCCCGCACGCGCGAGCTGTTCCTGACCGGCCGGCGGATCGACGCCGAGACGGCCGAGCGCTGGGGTCTCGTCAACGAGGTCGTCGCCGCCGAGCGGCTGGAGCAGTCGGCGCTGGCGCTGGCGCAGGAGATCGCCGCCAACGCGCCGCTGTCGCTGCGCGGCAACAAGGCGGCGATCAACGCGGTCGCCGCGACGACCGGTGCGCTGGCGCCGGAGCTGGCCGCGGCGCTCGCGGCGGAGCGCCGCGCGGCCTTCGTCTCCGAGGACCTTCGCGAGGGGCTGGCGGCCTTCGCGGAGAAGCGCCCGCCGGCCTGGCGCGGGCGCTGAAAGCGACCAAACCCTCACCCTCGACTCGACGGTGAGAGCCGGCGGGCCGGGCGATCGCGCCCTGCCCGCCGGAATTCCCGCAACGTGCGGGAAAAGTGCCGTCCGACGGTGTCCATAACCTCGTCACAGTCCGTCCACCTTCGGAGGTACCCGCCGCCATGCCGCCGTTGATCACACGCGAGGAAGCGCACCGCCTCGGCGAGATCGAAGATCGCGCCGAGATCGAGGCGCTGGTCGAGCGCGCCTGGCGGGTCCGGGTCGAGCGCTTCGCCGACTCGACCGACATGTGCTCGCTGGTCAACGCGAAGTCGGGCGGCTGCGCGGAGGACTGCGGCTTCTGCGCCCAATCGCGCTACGCGGAGGCCGACACGCCGCTGCACGCGATGATGGAACCCGAGCAGGTGCTCGAGCACGCGCGCGCCGCCGAGGCGGCCGGCGCCCACCGCTTCTGCATGGTCACGCAGGGCCAGGGCCTCTCCAAGCGCGACTTCGACAAGCTGCTGGCCGGCGTCAGGCTGGTCGCCTCCGAGACCAACCTGAAGCGCTGCGCCTCGGTCGGTCACCTCTCTGCCGCGCGCGCCAGAGCGCTCAAGGAGGCCGGCGTCCAGCGCGTCCACCACAACGTCGAGACCGCCCGCTCCTACTACCCGGAGGTCTCCACGACCGTCCGCTACGAGGGCCGGCTGCGGACGATCGACGCGCTCCGCGACGCCGGGCTGGAGACTTGCGTCGGCGGGATCCTCAACCTCGGCGAGACGCGCGCCCAGCGCGTCGAGATGGCCTTCGAGCTGGCGGAGATCGACCCGACCAGCGTGCCGATCAACCTGCTCAACCCGCGCCCCGGGACGAAGTTCGGCGACCGCGACTTCATGGACCCGTGGGAGGCGGTCAAGTGGATCGCCATCTTCCGCCTGATCCTGCCCGACGCGCTCTTCCGCCTCTGCGGCGGCCGCGTCGAGAACATCGGCGAGCTGCAGGAGATCGCCGTCAAGGCCGGCCTCAACGGCGTGATGATGGGCAACTTCCTGACGACGCTCGGCTCCACGCCCGAGCAGGACCGGGCGATGTTCGAGCAGCTCGGCCTCAACGTCGCGCGCCAGCCCGACAACGGCGCCCTCCCCCGGCCCGACAACCGCAGCGGCTGGCTGGAGGGCGAGACGCCCGACCTCGTCGGCGACCACATCGCGGCGGCCGGCGCTCCCGCCCCGGTTGCGGCCTCCGCCTCGGCCGAGGGCGCGATACGGGCGCTCGACGTCCGCCTGTGGGATCCCGCCTCGCAGCTGCGCTTCCACCGCAAGAGCCACGTCCTGCCGCGCCCCGACGGCGCGCCCAACCGCGGCCACGGCCGTCCCACCCGAGAACACGAGGAGGCGGCGCTCGCGGGCGTCGCCGACGACGGCCACGGAGGGCCGCGCCGATGATCGAGATCGAGGCACGCCTGGAGGAGCTGGAGCAGCTCGGCCTCGCACGGCGCACGCGGCTGGTGAGCGGGCCGCAGGGCCCCCGCGTGGTGCTCGACGGCAAGCCGGTCCTGCTGCTCTGCTCCAACAACTACCTCGGCCTCGCCGACCATCCGGCGGTGCGCGAGGCGGCCGCCGACGCGGCGATGCGCTGGGGCGTCGGCGCCGGCGGGTCGCGCCTGGTCTCCGGCACGATGACGATCCACCAGCGGCTGGAGGCGCGGCTCGCCGCCTTCGAGCGCCGCCAGGCGGCGCTGCTGTTCGGCTCGGGCTACCTCGCCAACGTCGGCGTCGTCTCGGCGCTGGCGCGCGCCGGCGACGTCGTCTTCTCCGACGAGCTCAACCACGCCTCGATCGTCGACGGCTGCCGCCTCTCGCGCGCCGACGTCTTCATCTACGAGCACGGCGACGTCGAGCACCTCGAATGGGGCCTGCGCGAGGCCGAGGGCCGCGGGGCGCTGATCGTCACCGACGGCGTCTTCTCGATGGACGGCGACGTCGCGCCGCTGCCCGAGCTGGTCGAGCTGGCACAGCGCTACGACGTCCGCCTCGTCGTCGACGAGGCCCACGGCACCGGCACGCTCGGCCCGGGCGGCCGCGGCGCCGTCGCCGACGCCGGCTGCGAGGACGGCGTCGACGTGATCGTCGGCACGCTCGGCAAGGCGCTCGGCTCCTACGGCGCCTACGTCGCCTGCGACCAGCAGATGGCGAGGTACCTCGTCAACTCCGCGCGAGCCCTGATCTACTCGACCGCGCCCTCCCCGCCGGCCGTCGCCGGCGCGCTCGCCGCGCTGTCGCTGCTGGAGGAGCAGCCGCGCCGCGTCGAGAAGCTGCAGGCCAACGCCGCGCTGCTGCGCGGCGAGCTGGCCGCCGCCGGCTTCCCGGTCGACGGCGAGGCGCGCACCCCGATCGTCCCGCTCGTCTTCGGCGACGCCGACCTGGCCGTACGGACCTGCGAGAAGGCGCTGGAGCGCGGCGTCTTCGCCCAGGCGATCCGTCCTCCCACCGTCCCCGCCGGCAGCTCCCGCCTGCGCCTGACGGTGATGGCCTCCCACAGCAAGAGCGAGCTGCGCGACGCCGCCCGGGCGCTGGCCCAGGCCGCGACCGCCGCCGGCGTGCGCCCGGAGGAGCTGGGCCGCCGTCACGCCGCCGCGCAGGAG
>JAEXXR010000709.1 GCA_023405705.1 Actinomycetes bacterium | reverse complement strand
ACTCTGACCTGGAGATGAGTGGCGATCTGTGCGTCCATACGACACACAGATTGCCACTGCTTCCGCTGGTGCGGAGGCGTGGGCCGGGCGGCGTGCCGCCGACCTCTGTCCGCGTGTCCAACTCGCTTTCGACAAGTTGGGGTTGGCAGCGGCGAACGTTGGCGCTAGGGTAAGCCAAAGGGCTTTGGCATCCGATACGCGCTGGGTTCCGGCGCGGAGGGAGAGAGATGAGTGCTGCCTCGAGAGCCCCGGGATCGGGACCGATCCGGGGGTCGAAGTCGCCTGCGCCGACGGGGTCTGGACCGGGGTCGCCCGGCGGTCCGTCGCTGGGCGTCTTCTCACGCAGATCGTCGGGACTGGTACGCGAGCTGTCGCTCGCGGACACCGCGTGGTACGGCATCCTCGCCGCGGGTGCCCTGTTCGGCCTGCTGTACGTCTTCCCGTCGCCGCAGGTCTTCCTCGCGGGCCTGAACGTCCCCTTGAGCGCCCTCATCGCGATGGTGCTGATGATCCCCGTCTTCGCGCTGTACGCCGGCCTCGGCTCGGCGATGCCGCGGATGGGCGGCGACTACCTGTATCAATCGCGCGCAATTCACCCCGCCGTCGGCTTCACCTTCACCTTCGCGTGGGAGGTGTTCATGTGGGTCACCTTCACCACGACGGGCGGCCTGGTGGTGGCGACGCTCGGCCTGCAGCCGCTGCTGTTCAACCTCGGCATGCAGTGGGAGTCGACCGCGCTGATCGACGCCGCCAACTGGTTCGGCGGCGCCAACGGCCTGCTCCTCACGACGCTCGCGCTGACCGCGATGGCGTTCGCCGTCACCCTGCGCGGCATCGGCGCCTATCGCAAGATCCAGCGCTACGCGATCATCCCCGCGATCATCATCAGCAACGTCGTCCTGATCCTGTTGCTGCTGCGCTCCAACGCCTCGTTCGTCACGCAGTTCAACGAGTTCCACCAGGCGGCGACGGGCGATCCGAACTTCCACGCGACCGTCGAGGCGGCCGCGGCCAGAGGCGGCTTCGAGAACCCCGGCTTCAGCTTCAGATACACCGTCATGTTCCTGTCGGTCGTCGGCCTCGCCTGGTACGTCGTCTTCGGCGCGCAGGGCCTGCTCGGCGAGACCAAGCAGGCGAACAACTTCGGCCGCCTCTTCCGCGCCTTCGCGATCGGCGGCCTCTACGTCGGCCTCGTCGCGTGGGTGATCCCGACCTGGCTGTTCCAGAGAATGGTCGGCACCGAATTCATGAACGCCTACGCGTACGCGTTCACCAACGGTGACGTCACCTCGCCGGCCGGGGCGACGATCCCCAGCTTCGCGATGATGATGACCTCCAGCCCGATCGTCTCGATCCTGCTGGCGCTCGGCTTCATCGCGGTCGGCTTCTACTTCACCACCTGCGTCTTCCTCAACATGACGCGCGTCCTCTCCGCGATGGGCATGGACCGCACGATCCCGGAGTGGTTCAGCCGCATCAGCGAGCGCTTCCACGCGCCCGTCAACGCGGCGATCTTCTACTTCGTCCTCGCCGTCGCGCTCAACGTGCTCTACCGCTTCGACGACGAGGTGAAGAACACGATGGTCTACGGCGGCGCCTTCACCAGCGTCGGCGTGATCGCGATGAGCGGCCTGGCGGGCATGCTGTTCGCCTACCGCGCCAGACACGTCTACGAGGTCTCGCCGGTCGCCAAGCACAGAATCCTCGGGCTGCCGCTGATCGCCGTCGCGGGCGCCGTCACCTTCCTCGCCGCCGGCGGCGTCACGGTGATGAACCTGATCTATCCCGAGCTGGGCTTCACGACGACGGCCGCGCGCCTGCTGCTCCTGCTCAGCCTCGTCGTCTCGGCGATCTGGTTCTTCGCCTACCGCGCCTGGCAGAAGCGCAACGGCGTCGACCTCGACCTGGCCTTCCGCCAGCTGCCGCCGGAGTAGCCGATGGGGCTGTTCAAGAAGCGCGCGGGCGAGAAGAGACGGCGGATCAAGGTGCTGTTCGCGACCGACCTGCACGGCAGCGAGCACACCTTCGGCAAGCTGCTCGGCGCGCTCAACGCGTGGAGACCGGACGCGATCGTCGTCGGCGGCGACGTCGCCGGCAAGGGCCTGATGCCGATCCACGTCGACGGCGACCGCGCCCGCGTGCGCTGGATGGGCGAGGAGCACGACGTCGCGATCTCCGAGCTGCCCGAGTACGAGCGGCTCGGCTCGCAGCTCGGCTTCTACCCCTACCGCGGCAGCGCCGAGGAGCTGCAGGCGCTGCACGACGACGACGCCCACGCCGAGCAGGTCTTCGACCGCCTGATGTACGAGCGCTGGGAGCGCTGGATCGAGCGGCTGGAGGCGCGCTGCGCGGAGCTGGAGGTGCCGGCGTACCTGATCGCCGGCAACGACGACCCGTGGAACCTCGACGAGCTGACCTTCGCCGAGCGGCGCTGGGCCCACGGCGCCGACGGCAGGGTCCTCTCGCTGAGCGAGGACTGGACGCTGATCTCCTGCGGGCTGGCCAACCAGACCCCGTGGGAGTGCCCGCGCGACGTGCCCGAGGAGACGCTCAAGCAGGAGCTGGAGAAGCTGGCCGAGCAGGCCGGCGACTTCACCTCCGTGATCGCGAACATCCACGTGCCGCCGCACGGCTCCTCGCTCGACATCGCGCCGGAGCTCGACACGAGCGTCTCGCCGCCGCGCGCGATCGCCGGCTCGACGGCGTCGGTCGGCAGCAGGGCGGTCGCGGCGTTCCTGGCCGAGCGCCAGCCGCTGCTGAGCCTGCACGGGCACATCCACGAATCGCCGGGCGCCGTCGAGATCGGGCGCACGAAGGCGATCAACCCCGGAAGCGAATACGCCGAGGGCGTCCTGCGCGCCGTGCTGGTGACGCTCGAGCCCGAGCGCGTCGTCGGCCACCAGTTCGTCACCGGCTGACACACGAGACCCACCCGAGAGGAGAACCCCCCGACCATGAGTGCAACGAGCCAGACGGCGGACGTCGTCAACGGGATCCCGCGCGAGGAGTTCGCGCAGCGCCGCGCCGAGCTGCGCCGCCGGGCGCAGGAGCGCGGCCTCGACGGCCTGCTCGTCGTCAGCCGCGGCGCCAACGGCGCCGACTGGGGCGCCGACGTCGTCTACCTGACCAACCACTACTCGCCGTTCCCGCAGATCCCCGACCGCCCGCCGGCGTGGTCGGGCCGCGGCCACGGCGTCGTCGTGATGCCGGTCCACGAGGACGGCACGCTCGTCGTCGAGATCCCCGACTGGCGCGAGGACCTCGTCACGATCGACGACGTCCGCGTCGAGCTGGACCTGTGGGCCGGCGCCGCGAAGACGCTGAAGGACCGGGGCCTGAGCAGCGGCAAGGTCGGCCTGATCGGCCGCGAGTCGCTGCCGCACGTCGCGATCGACCGCATCCGCGACGAGCTGCCGGGGATCGAGTTCGAGTGGGCCGACGACCTGATCGAGGCGATGCGGCTCGTCAAGTCCCCGGCCGAGCTGGTGCTCGTGCGCGAGGCGGTGCGCGTCGGCTCCGACATGGTCGCCGCCTTCTGCGAGGCGGCCGTGCCCGGCGCGACCGAGGCCGACTGCGTCATCGCCGCCTTCACCAAGGGCGTCAAGCAGGGCGCCTTCCCGCTCGACATCCCGGTCGCCTCGGGTCCGAACGTCGACCACTTCCAGTGGGACCGGATGCCGTCGTGGGACCACAAGCGGCCGCTGCAGGCCGGGGACATGATCCACCCCGACATGTACGGCACGGTCAACGGCTACTTCTACGACATGGTCCGCACGACGGTGGCCGGCCGCAAGGTCACCGACGCGCAGCGCGAGGTGCTGGAGGCGAGCGCCGCGGTCGTCGAGCACATCGTCGAGGCGATGAGACCGGGCGTCCGCTGCTCGGACCTGTTCGACCGCGGCGCCGCGTGGCTCGGCGAGCACGGCTTCGACGTCCCGGGCGGCGAGCCCTCCGACGGCGTCGCCTACCTCGGCCAGTCGTTCCCGTCGTTCGGCCACTCGATGGGCCTCGCCTGGGAGCACCCGTGGCTGATGCCCGGCGAGAGCGCCGAGCTGGCGCCCGGCCAGGTGTGGGCGATCGAGGCCGAGGTCGGCCGCCCCGGCGCCGGCACCGGCGCCTTCGAGCACAACGTGATCATCACGGAGAACGGCGTCGAGGTCCTGACGCGCGACCTGCCGACGGTGTGGTGGGAGTGACCTGATGGAGACGCTCGACGTCGCGCTCGCGACGCTCGGGGGCCTGACGGACGGGCAGGAGGCGTGCGCCGCGGCGCACGCCTCCGTCTCCGCCGCGGCGGCCGCCGGCGCCGAGCTGATCTGCCTGCCGCAGTGGAGCTTCGCCCCCTGCGTCGCGGCGACGCGCGACCGCGCCGGCCTCGAGCTGGCGCAGCGCGCACC
>JAEXXR010000696.1 GCA_023405705.1 Actinomycetes bacterium | reverse complement strand
GCTCAGTGCGTGACGGCGCCCTCGGACGCGCTGCCGACAAGCTTCGCGTACTTGCGGATCGCGACCTCGATCTCGCCGTCGTCGCGCGGCGGCGGGGCGTAGCCGCGCAGCCGCTCGGCGAGCTGCTCGTCGCTCAGGTCCACGTCGATGCGGCGGGCGTCGACGTCGATCGTGATCGTGTCGCCGCTGCGCAGCGCCGCGATCGGCCCGCCGTGGACGGCCTCCGGCGCGACGTGGCCGGCCATGAAGCCGTGGCTGGCGCCGGAGAAGCGCCCGTCGGTGATCAGCGCGACGCTGTCGCCGAGGCCGGCGCCGATGATCGCGGCGGTGACCGCGAGCATCTCGCGCATGCCGGGCCCGCCGGCCGGTCCCTCGTTGCGGATCACGACGATGTCGTCGGCGACGATCCCGCCGGCCAAGACGGCTCTCATCGCCGCCTCCTCGCCGTCGAAGACCTTCGCCGGCCCGACGTGGCGGCGGCGCTCGTGGCCGGCGAGCTTGATCACGCAGCCGTCCGGCGCGACGTTGCCTCTCATGATCGCGAAGCCGCCCGTCGCCTTCAGCGGCTCGCCGAGCGGCCGCACGACGTCCTGCCCCGGCGTCTCCTCCGCCCTGTCCGCGATCTCCGCGGCGGTCTGCCCCGTGACGTTGAGCGCCTCTTCGCGCAGGCTGCCGTGCTCCTGCAGCCGCTTGAAGACGATCGGCACGCCGCCTGCCGCGTAGAGGTCGGTCGCGTTGTATCTGCCGCCGGGCTGGAGGTCGCACAGCAGCGGCGTCGACTCGCTGATGCGGTCGAACTCGTCGATCTCCAGCGGCACGCCCATCTCGTTGGCGACGGCGAGCAGGTGGAGGACGGCGTTGGTCGAGCCGCCGCTCATCGCGACCGCCGCGATCGCGTTCTCCAGCGCCGGCTTCGTGATCACGTCGTGCGGCCGCAGGCCGCGCCGCAGCACGTCCATCACCAGCCGCCCGCACTCCTGTGCGACCGCCCGCTTCCTGCCGTCCTCGGCCGGCACCATCGCCGAGCCGGCCGGCGAGATCCCGAGCACCTCGAAGGCCATCGCCATCGTGTTCGCCGTGAACTGGCCGGCGCAGGCGCCCGCGCCCGGCGAGGCCGCCTCCTCCAGCTCGCGCAGCTCGGCGTCGGTCAGCTTCCCGACGGCATGGGCGCCGACGCCCTCGAAGACGTCGAGGATCGTCACCTCGCGGCCTCTCCAGTGCCCCGGACGGATCGAGCCGCCGTAGAGCATCAGCGACGGGATGTCGAGGCGCGCGAGCGCCATCACGGTGCCGGGGATCGTCTTGTCGCAGCCGCTGATGACGACGATCGCGTCGAAGTGGTGGGCGCTGGCGACCAGCTCGATCGAGTCGGCGATCAGCTCGCGCGAGACGAGCGAGGCGCGCATCCCGGCCGTCCCCATCGTGATCCCGTCGGAGATCGCGATCGTGTTCAGCTCCATCGGCGTGCCGCCGGCCGCGCGGATCCCCTCCTTCACGCTCGCCGCCAGCACGCGGTTGTTGAAGTTGCACGGCATCGTCTCGATCCACGAGTGCGCGACGCCGACGATCGGCTTGGCGAGGTCCTCGGCGCTGTAGCCGATGCCGTGGAGGTAGGAGCGGGCTGCGGCGCGCTCGGGGCCCTCGGTCAGCGCCCGGCTGCGGTGCTTGAGGTCGCCGCCGCTCACGAGGGCACTGCTCTGCTGTCCTGCGCGGCGGCGCCGTTGCGCGCGCGCTCGCGCTCCCACTGGCGCAGCCGCCACAGGTCGCGCTTGACCTGGCGGGGGTCGATCTGGCGGCCGGGCAGGTGCATGTTGGCCTCGTCGAGCAGCCGCTGCTCGTCCCCGGTCAGCGCCATCCACTTCGCCAGCACGTCGTCGGAGTCGGGCAGCCGCTCGCTGCCGTACGGGCGCGTCTCGTCCGGGAACTCGACGCAGTGCTCGCTGAGCAGCCGGCCGGTCTGCGGCACGAAGGCGAGGACCGGCTTGTGCGGATAGATCAGGTAGGCGTAGGGCGCGTCGTCGGCCGCCTTCACCGACGGGCGGCTCGTCGCCATGCTCCAGACGCGGATGAAGCCGAGGTCGCGGTACATCTCCCAGTCCTCGTCGTTCACGCACGACTTCAGCAGCAGCCGGGCGCGCGCCTCGGCGCGGCGGTCGCGGCCGGGATCGAGCTCCAGCTCCGGATCGGCCGGCAGCCGGCGCCGGCGGGCGCGCACGCGCGCGGCCGTCTCCTCGATCCGCGGGAACAGCACCTCGCCGAGCAGCGCGACGATCACGATCCCGGTGGCGGCGAGCGCGAGGACCATCGGCTGCGGCGCTCCTACTGCCCGCCGGAGGCGCGCGGGAAGAAGATGACGCGCTCGGCGTCGCGCGGGACCTCGTCGAAGCTGCGCGCCATCTGCGCCTCGCGCCGGCCTGAGCGGACGTCGGTCGTCGGGACCGCGGCCCACATCCCGCTGTCGAGCTGCCGGCCGAACTCGGCGATCAGCAGCTCCTCCTCCGAGCGCACGTCGACGTCGCCCTCGGCGATCAGCACCTCGCCGTGCCCCGGTCTCATGCGGAGGAACCTCATGGCGGGATTATGCCACCGTCACATCCCGCCAACCACGGGCTGCTCGTCCGCCCGCCACGACCTCACGCGGCTGTGCAGGCGCGGGCCCGGCGGGAGGGAGCCGGCGAGTGGGCCTCCCCGCGGCGCCGTTCGGTCTCCTACGCGGCCGGTCGCCGCGCGCGGATGCCGAGCGCGTCGACCGGGCCGGCGCCTCTGCCGATCTCACGCAGGCCGTCGCGCACCGCCCGCGCCGCGACCTGCTTGGC
>JAEXXR010000652.1 GCA_023405705.1 Actinomycetes bacterium | reverse complement strand
GATCGTTCAGCCGAGGTCGCTCAACAGCCGCCGCATCAGCGCGGAGGCGCCGCCCTTGGAGAGCGGCTCGTTGAGGTTGCCGCACTTCGGCGACTGCACGCACGACGGGCAGCCGTGCTTGCATCTGCACTCGGAGACGAGCCGGTGGGCGTCGGCGACGAGCCGCTCGAAGCGCAGGTAGCCCTGGCGCGTGATCCCGACCCCGCCGGGGTGGCCGTCGTAGATGAAGATCGTCGGCCGGCCGGTCTGCGGGTGGGCGTTGGTGGAGAGGCCGCCGATGTCCCAGCGGTCGCACATCGCCAGCAGCGGCAGCACCGCGATCTGCGCGTGCTCGGCGGCGTGGAGCGCGCCGAGCAGCCGCTCGCTGTAGGCGTCGGGGCCGAGCACGGCGTCCTCCAGCTCGTACCAGAGCGCCTGCGTCTGGAAGGCGGTCTCGGGCATGTCGAGCGCGGTGAAGTCGATCGTCTCGTGGTCGGCGAGCGACTTTCTCTGGTAGCCGGTGACGAGGTCGGTGACGATCACGTTGCCGAACGACAGCGTCACGCCCATCGTCTCGCGCCGCTCGATCAGGCGCTCGATCGACGTCATCGTCTCGCGCCGCGGCTGCGTGAACCAGTCGCCGTCGAACGGCTCCAGGAAGGCGCGGCGGTCGTGCAGGTCGAGCTGCTTGACCTCGTAGGCGCGCCCCATGTGCAGGTAGACGGCGCCCTCGTGCGCGGTCGAGTGGGCGCGCGCCGCCTCCATCGTCCCGATCACCTCGCCGACGGTCACGTCGACGAGCGCGAAGGTGTCGGTCGAGGAGGAGCGCAGCGCGACGCGCGAGGCCGGGTACTCCTCCGGTCTGCGCAGCTGGAAGCGGCCGCGCCGCTCGATCAGCAGCCCGGCGCTGACGAGCCGCTCCGCGACCTCGCGCCACGAGGCGCCGAGCACCTCCGCGTCGCCGGGCGCCAGCGGCCCCTCGTGCGCGGCGCAGAGCAGGTGGGCGGCGTGGATCTGCTCGTTCTCGTGGTCGAGGATCGCCGCCTCGACCGGCCGCTCGAGGAACTCGTCGGGGTGACGGCAGAAGAACTGGTCCAGGGCGTCCTCGCCGGCGACGTAGACGGCGAGCCCTCTGCCGCGGCGGCCGGCGCGGCCCCACATCTGTCTCAGCGACGCGACCGTGCCGGGAAAGGTGACGCAGATCGCCGCGTCCAGCTCGCCGATGTCGATCCCAAGCTCCAGCGCGTCGGTCGCGACGACGCCGCGCAGCTCGCCGCGCATCAGCCGCTCCTCCAGCTCGCGCCGCTGGTAGGCAGCGTAGCCGGCGCGGTACGGCGCGATCTTGTCGACGAGGTCGTCGTGGCCGCTCTGCCGCAGCCGCGCGCTCGCGCTGCGCAGGATCACCTCGACGCCCTTGCGCGACTTCATGAAGCAGATCGTCCGCGCGCCGGCCGCGACGAGGTCGGCGAACATGTCGGCCGCCTCGCTCAGCGCCGAGGCGCGCGTCCCGAGCGCCTCGTCCATCAGCGGCGGGTTCCACATCGCGATCCGCCGCTGCGCGCCGGGCGCGCCGTCTCTCTCGACCAGCCTGATCTCGTCGAGCCCGGTCAGCCGCTGCGCCAGCTCCAGCGGGTTGGCGACGGTCGCGCTCGCGAGCAGGAAGCGCGGCTCGGTCCCGTACGCCGCCGCGATCCGCCGCAGCCGCCGCAGCACGTTCGCGACGTGGGAGCCGAAGACCCCGCGGTAGACGTGCGCCTCGTCGACCACCACGACGGCGAGGTTGGCGAGGAAGTCGGCCCACGCGCGGTGGTTGGGCAGCACGCCGACGTGCAGCATGTCCGGGTTGGTGAGGACGACGTTCGACGCTCTGCGGATCGCGCTGCGCTCCTGCTGGGGCGTGTCGCCGTCGTAGATCGCCGGCCGCAGCCGCGGCAGCCTGAGCGCCGCCAGCGCGCGCGCCTGGTCCTGCGCGAGCGCCTTCGTCGGGTAGAGTTAGAGCGCCCGCGCGCGCGGGTCGACGTGCAGCATCTGCAGCGTCGGCAGGTTGAAGCAGAGCGACTTGCCGGAGGCCGTCCCGGTCGTGACGATCATCGGCCCGTCGATCGCGGCGAACAGCGCGTCGCGCTGGTGGGTGTGGAGCGCGCCGATGCCGACCCGCTCCAGCGCCGCGCGCACCTCGTGGTGCAGCTCGTCGGGGATCGGCGCGGCGCTGCCGGGGCGCGGCGGCACGACCGACTCGTGCACCAGCCGCTCGTCGGCGCGGCCGCGTGCGAGCAGCCCCTCCCAGGGCTCGACGATCTCGTCCGTGGCGGCCATCCCCTCGATGGTACGCGCGAGGCTGATGCGACTGAAGGTCCGCGGGCGGTGAACGGCCACCGGTAGGCTCGCGCGCATGCCCGACCCCGTCACCGCCGCCGCCGCGCTCGACGCTCCCGCGCGGCGTGGCGATCGGCCGCCCGCACGTCCACGAGACCGTCTCGTCTTCGCGCGCGACCGCGCCGGCGGTCTGGCGCGGTGCTCGCGACGATCCGGCCGTCGGGCCGCGGCGGCGGCATGAACGGCCCGCTCTTCCACCTCTCGCCGTGTGAGAACCGCGCCTCGATCCTCGAGCACGGCCTCGACGCACAGCGGATCGGCGCCGCGCCCGGTCTCGCCGGCAGCGAACGCGCGGAGCTGGACGGCGTCTACGTCTTCGACGGGCCCGACGAGGCGAAGTGGTGGGCGAAGACGATGGGGGAGCGCCACACCGGCGGGCTCGACCTGTGGGAGATCGCCTCCGCCGGGCTCCCGGTGCTGACCGGCCCGCACGGCTTCGAATACGTGCCGGGGACGATCCCGCCGGACCGGATCCGCCTGCGGCAGACCTTCGGCGCCGAGCAGCTCGCCGAGATGGCGGCCGGCGGTCCCGGCCCCGACGTCTTCGACGCGATCGACGGCGTCAACGGCGCCGTGATCGTGCGGCTCGACGACGAGCTGAACTCCCGCTTCGACTGACGCCGGCCCGTCGCCCCGCCGGCCCGCGGCGCCCGCGCGCCCGGCCGCGAGCGCCCGCCCGCGCCTACCC
>JAEXXR010000612.1 GCA_023405705.1 Actinomycetes bacterium | reverse complement strand
GCGCGCGACCTCGCCGCCGACCTGCGCACCTGGCTGAGCCCGCGCAAGGTCCGCTTCTACCCCTCCCGCGGCGTCGCCTACGAGTCCCATCTCGCGCCGCCGCCGCACCTCGTCGGCCTGCGCGTCGCCGCGCTCGACGCGCTCGTCTCCGAGCGCCCCGCCGGCGAGCCGGCGCCGGTCGTCGTCGTCTCGGCGGTCGCGCTGTCGGAGAAGGTGCCCGACCCGGCGCTGCGGCCGAGGGGCTTCGTGCTCGAGGTCGGCGAGCTGATGGACCTCGACGAGACCGCCGAGGACCTCGTCGCCGCCGGCTACGAGCGCGTCGACCAGGTCGAGGACCGCGGCCAGTTCGCGATCCGCGGCGGCCTGCTCGACCTCTATCCGGCGACCGAGGACCGCGCCGTCCGCGTCGACCTGTTCGGCGACGAGATCGAGTCGCTGCGCTGGTTCTCGACCTTCACGCAGCGCTCGCTCGGCGACGCCGAGGAGGTCGAGGTCTCGCCGGCCGCCGAGCTGGCGGCCGAGCATCGCGAGCTGGCCGAGATCGCCGCCCTCGAGGACCCTGACGCGCGGCCCGACGTCGCCGAGCTGCTGCCGATCAGGGACTTCCACGCGATGCTCGACCTCGTCCCCGACGCGGCCGTGCTGGTCGCCGCCGAGGAGGAGACCGGGCCGGCGCTGAAGGACCACTGGCAGGACGTCTGCACCGCCTTCCACGCCGAGGACGCGCACGACCTCTACGTCGCGCCGGAGGCGGTCGAGGCCGCCCTCGCCGCGCGCGCGAGAATCCGCCTCTCCTCGATCGACTCGGGCCAGTCGCCCGCATTCCGCGGGCAGACCGCCGACGTCGCCGCGCGCGGCGTCAAGGAGGCCGAGCCGGAGCTGGAGAAGCTCGTCCGCTCCGGCTACCGCACGGTCGTCGCCTTCGGCCGCAGAGGCGAGGGCGAGCGCGCCGCCTACAACCTCGGCCGCATGAAGGTCCGCTGGGTCGACGGCGACGCGCCGCGCGGCGCCGACCTCGCGTTCGTGGAGGCGCGGCTGCGCGACGGCTTCGTCGCGCCCGGCTTCAGACTGGCCGTGATCCCCGAGCACCGGCTCTTCCACCGCCGGCCGGCGCGCTCCGCCGGCCGCGGCTCGACCGGCTCGCGCCGCGGCGCGCTGCGCTCCTTCACCGACCTGCGCACCGGCGACATCGTCGTCCACGAGGACCACGGCCTCGCGCGCTTCGCCGGCTTCGACACGAAGACGGTCGCGGGCGTCACGCGCGACTACCTGGAGCTGGAGTACGCCGGCAGCGACAAGGTCTTCATGCCGGTCGACCAGTTCGCGAAGATCTCGCGTTACGTCGGCGCCGGCGGCGATCACCCGCCGCTCTCCAAGCTCGGCGGCAGACGCTGGGACACGCTCAAGGCGCGCGCCCGCAGAGCGGCGCAGGAGATGGCCGGCGAGCTGCTCAACCTCTACGCGGAGCGCAAGCGCCGCGAGGGCCACGCCTTCCCGCCGGACACCGACTGGATGCGCCAGTTCGAGGACGCCTGGCCGTACCGCGAGACGCCCGACCAGCGTGAGGCGATCGAGCAGGTCAAGGTCGACATGGAGACGGCCCGCCCGATGGACCGCCTGATCTGCGGCGACGTCGGCTACGGCAAGACCGAGGTCGCGCTGCGCGCCGCCTTCAAGGCGGCCAACGACGGCAGACAGGTGATGGTGCTCGTCCCGACGACGATCCTCGCCCAGCAGCACTTCGGCACCTTCTCGGAGCGGCTGAAGGACTACCCCTTCACGATCGAGCACGTCTCCCGCTTCCGTCCCGCGGCAGAGCAGAGAACCGCGATCGAGGCGTTCGTGCAGGGGAGGGTGGACATCCTCGTCGGCACCCACCGGCTGTTGTCGCGCGACGTCCGCCCGAAGGACCTCGGCCTGCTGATCGTCGACGAGGAGCAGCGCTTCGGCGTCAAGCAGAAGGAGCTGCTGCGCCAGCTGAAGCTGAAGGTCGACGTGATCGCGATGTCGGCGACGCCGATCCCGCGCACGCTGCAGATGTCGATCGCCGGCATCCGCGACATCTCGGTGATCGAGACGCCGCCCGAGGGGCGCCGCCCGGTCAAGACCTACGTCGGCGAGTACGACGAGCAGCTCGTGAAGGCGGCGATCGAGCGCGAGCGCGCCCGCGGCGGCCAGGCCTTCTTCCTGCACAACCGCGTCGAGTCGATCGACGAGACGGCCGAGCGCCTGCGCGCCCTCTGCCCTGAGGCGACCTTCGAGGTCGCCCACGGCCAGCTCGACGAGAGGGAGCTGGAGAAGCGGATGCTGCGCTTCCTGCGCGGCGAGGCCGACGTGCTGGTCGCGACCTCGATCATCGAGTCGGGGATCGACATCCCGCAGGCGAACACGCTGATCGTCGAGCGCGCCGACATGTTCGGCCTCTCGCAGCTCTACCAGATCCGCGGTCGCGTCGGGCGCTCGCGCGAGCGAGCCTACGCGTATCTGCTGTACCCGTCGGCGTCGTCGCTGACGGCCGACGCGGCGCAGCGGCTGTCGGCGCTGTCGGACTACACCGAGCTCGGCGCCGGCTTCAAGGTCGCGATGCGCGACCTGGAGATCCGCGGCGCCGGCAACCTGCTCGGCGACGAGCAGTCGGGCCACGTCGCGGCGCTCGGCTTCGAGCTGTACATGCAGATGCTCGACGAGGCGGTCGCGGAGCTGGAGGGCGCCGGCGGCGAGGAGACGCCCGAGCCGGTCCGCCTCGACGTCAACGTCGACGCCTACGTGCCGGCCGACTACATCCCGTACGAGCAGGCGAAGATCGACGTGCACCGGCGGATCGCCGGCGCGCGTGAGGTCTCTCAGCTGCACGAGCTGCGGGCCGAGCTGTCGGACCGCTTCGGCGAGCCGCCGGAGCCGCTCGCCAACCTGCTGCTGCTGCAGCAGGCGCGCATCAAGCTCGGCGAGGCTGGCGCTCGCGCGGTGAGCTTCCGAGGCGGTAGGCTCGCCGTCACGCCGATCGAGCTCGACTCGCGCAGGGCGAAGCGAATGCGCGAGGAGATCCCGGAGGCGTTGTACGAATCGGGGAAATCACAGCTGTCGGTGCGCGTTCCGGACGATCCGGTCGCGCGCTTCCCTGCGGTGGTGCGGGCCGCCGACGTGCTGCTCGCGGTCACCCGCGAGGCGGCGTGATGGCGTGTTCGCGGGCGATCGCTAAAGAACGCCTAATAATCGGTTGAACTGACGCAACGATCAAGGAGAGTTCTGTACAGTGCTCACGCCCGTGACCAAGACACTTCGCATCTTCCTGGCGCTCGGCGCCTTCTTCGTGCTCGCGTTCACCGTCGCTGCATGCGGCGGGGACGACGACAGCAACGAGGTCCCCAGCAACGCGGTCGCTTCAGTCGACGGCACGCCCGTCACGAAGGCTGACTACGAGCGCTGGGTCGCGATCATGGCCAGAAGCAACGGGGCCCCGGTCGTGCCGGATCCGCCGACCTATGCGAGATGCATCGCTGGCATCCAGGACGCCGCCAGAAGAGTCAGAGGGCAGAGAGTCCCGAGCGACTCGGCGGCCAGAGCCCAGTGCAGACAGCTCGACGAGCAGGTCAGAAACCAGGTCATGGCGATGCTGATCCAGAGCATCTGGTTCGAGGACGAGGCGAAGGACCTCGGCATCGAGCTCTCCGACAGAGACATCGAGAGAAGACTCGAGGAGACGAAGAGAGCTCAGTTCGCCAGAAGAGGCGAGTACGAGAGATTCCTCAGAACCTCCGGCATGACCGAGGAGGACGTCCTCTTCCAGCTGCGCCTGCAGGAGCTCCCGGCGAGAATCACCGAGAGAATCCAGAGACAGGCCGGTGACGTCACCGAGGCCGACATCACGGCCTACTACAACAGAAACAGAGAGCAGTTCGCCGTCCCGGAGCGTCGTGACCTCGAGATCGTCCTGACGAGAACCGAGGCGCAGGCCGAGGCCGCCAAGAGAGAGATCGAGGACGGCGCCAGCTGGGCCTCCGTCGCGAGAAGATCGTCGACCGACGCGCTCTCCAAGGGCAACGGCGGCAGACTCCTCGGCGTCGCCAGAGGCCAGCAGGACAGAGCGCTCGACACCGCCGCCTTCAACGCCAGAGTCGACACGATCGTCGGCCCGGTGAGAGGTCAGTTCGGCTGGTACATCGTCCGTGTCACGAGAGTGACCGACGCCAGACAGAACTCGCTCGCCGACTCCAGAGAGGCGATCAGAGCCCAGCTGGAGCAGACGAAGGGCCAGGACGAGCTGACCAGATTCGGCAGAGAGTTCCAGGAGCGGTGGTCGGAGCTGACCGAGTGCCGCACCGGCTACGTCGTCCCGCAGATCTGCGGCAACGCCCCGAGACCGAGAACGACCTCGACGGCCGGCGGCGAAGTCGTCACGACGAGATAGCCCTCACGGCGACGGCGCGGCGGACAGCGGGGTAGTCTGCCGCGTCGTGAGCCGATCGGAGATCCAGGAGGCGCTGCTGCGCCTCGACGAGCTGACCCGCCGCCTGCGCCGCGACTGTCCCTGGGACAGGGAGCAGGACGAGCGCTCGATCGTGCCGCACACGCTCGAGGAGGCGTACGAGCTCGCCGACGCCGCTCACCGTCGCGACGACGGCAAGCTGCTCGACGAGCTCGGCGACGTCCTCTTCCAGGTCCACTTCCTCGCCCTCCTGCTGGAGGAGCGCGGCGCGGGCGACCTCGCGGCGGTCGCCGAGAACACGCGGCAGAAGCTGATCCGCCGCCATCCGCACATCTTCCCGCCCGGCAGCGACGAGACGGCCGCAGCGCTCGCGGTCGACGCCGGCGACGTGAGCACCGCCGGCGAGGTGCTGCAGAACTGGGACAAGATCAAGCAGGGCGAGGAGGGCCGCGAGCGCGGCATCTTCGCCGAGGTGCCGGAGAACCTGCCGTCGCTGCTGCACGCGCGCAAGGTCCAGCGTCGCGCCGCCAGCAGCGGCTTCGACTTCCCGGGCGTCGAGGGGCCGATGCAGTCGGTCCGCGACGAGCTCGACGAGCTGGCCGAGGTCGCCGAGCGCGACGGCGAGGCCGCGCGCGACGCCCGCTTCCACGAGGTCGGCGACGTGCTGTTCGCCGCCGTCAACGTCGCGCGCAAGCTGAAGGTCGATCCCGAGCTGGCGCTGCGCGCCGCCGGCGAGCGCTTCCGCGGGCGCGTCGAGCACGCCGCAGCGCTTGCCGCGCGCTCCGGGCACGACTGGAACGAGCTGACCCCCGACGAGCAGCTCGCCCTGTACGCGCGGGCGCGCATGAACGAACATCAATCAGGAG
Organism: Actinomycetes bacterium; assembly: GCA_023405705.1. The sequence goes on along the minus strand of JAEXXR010000612.1, from coordinate 4,497 downwards.
ACCGAGACGCATGAGCCAGATCGAGCACGTCCACGCTCGTCAGATCCTCGACAGCCGCGGCAACCCGACGGTCGAGGTCGAGCTGAGCCTCCGCTCGGGGGCGTGGGGCCGCGCGGCGGTCCCCTCGGGCGCCTCGACCGGCGAGTACGAGGCGACCGAGCTGCGCGACGGCGGCGACGCCTGGCTGGGCAAGGGCGTCGCGAAGGCGGTCGCCAACGTCAACGGCGAGATCGCGACGACGGTCCGCGGCAAGGACGCGACCAACCAGGCCGGGATCGACCGTCTGCTGATCGACCTCGACGGCACGCCGAGCAAGTCGCGCCTCGGCGCCAACGCGACGCTCGCCGTCTCGCTGGCGGCGGCGCACGCGGCCGCGGCGGAGGAGCGCCAGCCGCTGTGGCGCTACCTCGGCGGCGACGCCGCGCATATCCTGCCGGTCCCGATGATGAACGTCCTCAACGGCGGCGCCCACGCCGACAACAAGGTCGACTTCCAGGAGTTCATGATCGTCCCGTGGGGCGCCTCCTCGTTCGCCGAGGCGCTGCAGTGGGGCACGGAGATCTACCACCACCTGAAGAAGCAGCTGCACGATCGCGGCCTCAGCACGGCGGTCGGCGACGAGGGCGGCTTCGCGCCCGACCTCGGCTCCAACGAAGAGGCGCTGCAGGTGCTCGTGCGCGGCATCGAGGCCGCCGGCTACACGCCGGGCGAGGAGGTCGCGATCGCGCTCGACCCCGCCACCAGCGAGATCTACTCCAACGGCCGCTACGTGCTCGAGCACGAGAACCGCAGCCTCACCGCCGAGGAGATGGCCTCCTACTGGGCCGAGATGGCCGACCGCTACCCGATCGTCTCGATCGAGGACGGGATGGACGAGGGCGACTGGGGCGGCTGGTCGACGCTGACCGACCGGCTCGGCTCCAAGATCCAGCTCGTCGGCGACGATCTCTTCGTCACCAACACGCAGCGGCTGAAGCGCGGCATCGACGCCGGCGTCGGCAACTCGATCCTGATCAAGGTCAACCAGATCGGCACGCTGACCGAGACGCTCGACGCGATCAAGCTCGCCCGCGAGAGCGGCTACACGGCCGTCATGTCGCACCGCTCCGGCGAGACCGAGGACGTGACGATCTCCGACCTCGCCGTCGCGACCGGCTGCGGCCAGATCAAGACCGGCGCGCCGGCCCGCTCCGACCGCGTCGCGAAGTACAACCAGCTGCTCCGCATCGAGGAGGCGCTCGGCGCCGACGCGGTCTTTCCCGGACGCAGCGCCTTCAAGGGCGCCTAGAGCACCGCCTCGCGGCGCCTCGCACGATCCGACGAGCCTCAAGGGACTCCGTCCCGATCGGCTCGCTCGGATCGCGCGAGGCATCCACGATCCGGCGCTCTACGCAAGGTGGTCGGCGGGTCGGTCATTGCATCGGCAGTCCGTTGGAGGAGAAGCCCGCGGGTGGGCGAAGGGTTGGGGATGCCGCCCGTCGATCCGCCCCGCCGTGACCGTCGCCGCACCGAGCCGCGGCCGCCGGCGCAGACCGCCTTCGGCGCCGCCGCGATGCGGGTGCGCTGGGATCGCGTCGGGCGGATCGCGCTGCTGCTCCTGCTCGCCGCCGTCGTCGCGCTCTACGTGCAGCCGGCGCGCTCCTACGTCGCCACCTGGAGCGACTCGAACGCGAAGCAGACGGAGCTGGAGCGGCTGAAGAGAGAGCACGCCGAGCTGGCGGCGCGCGCGAGAGAGCTGAAGGATCCGCGCACCGTCGAGACCGAGGCCCGCCGCCTCGGGATGGTGCGCCCGGGCGAGCGGCCCTACGTCGTCAGCGGCCTGCCCGACGACGAGTAGCCGCGCGCCGGCGAGGCGTCTCGCGCGCAGACGCGCGGGTACCCTGGAGGGCGTGCAGACCGACACCGCTCTCCAGCTCTGGGACGACGGCCAGCGCCTGCTGCGCACCGCCGATCCGGCCGACCGCGCCAAGCTCGAGCGCGCCGTCGACGCCGTCGTCGACGAGCTGCGCCGCCGTCTCGGCGGCGCCTTCACGACCGACGAGCTGGCCGCGCTCTACAGCGCCGGCACCGACTGGGTGCTCGACGCCGCGATGCAGGCCGCGCCGAACGACCCGGCGGCATGGGACGCGCAGGCGGTCGGCGGCGCCGCCTTCGCCCGCTACGTGCGCGAGGCGGTCGACTGGTCGGGCGGCCGGCGCCGCACGCGCGAGGAGCTGGAGCGGCAGGAGGAGCCGCTCGACCGTCCCTGAGCAGGACGCGGTGGCAGGAACGCGATAGCGCCCGGCTGACGCCGGGCCGCTGCCGTCCTGCGGGGGTTGACGGGGCTCCCCAGAGCCCCGCGCTCCCTCTGCTACTCGTCGTCGTCTTCGCCGACGCGCCGGATCACGATCTGGTCTTCCTCGATCGTGATCTCGATCGGGCGGTGACCCGCCCAGTGCTCGGCGTAGACGGGGTCGTCCTGGACGGCGGGATCGAGCCACAGTCCGTAGCCCTCCTCGCCGTGGTCGAACGAACCCTCGAGCGGGCCCGTGTGCGCCTTGCGGCGCCCACGCCCGCCACGGCGACCGCGGCGACGAGACGGCTTGTCGCCGTCCTCGTCCTCGTCGGTCTCCGCCTGCTGCTTCCGGGCCTTGGCCTTAGCGGCCTCTTCCTTGGCCTTGGCTTCGGCGGCTTCCGCCTCGGCCTTGGCCTTGGCGGCCTGCGCTGCTTCGAGTTCAGCGGCGATCAGCGCGTCATCCTCCGCGCGGAGATCGATCTCGTCGTCGAAGTCGGCACCCGTATCGGTGTCGACGTCGTCGGCGACGAGCTCGTTCTCCTTCTTGAAGGAGGCGATCTGCTGCGTCGTGACTTCGAGCTGGTGCGCGATCCAAGCGTCAGTGCGGCCCTGACGGACCCACTGGCGGATCTGATTGAGCTGGGGACGAAGTGAACGTCGTGCCATCGCGCGCGGACACTAGCGGAAAGTGCAGGGTGAACGACCCGCCCCGAGGCGGAAGGAATGCGGGAGGAAATGCCAAGTGCGCTGCATCTGCTCGTTATGCTTGGTTCCTGAGCGACCGGCTGTCAGCAGATGACAAGCCCTCCCCGGTCGCATCCGGCCACCATGCAGCAGGGAGGCAGAGAGCGCAATGTTGGTCCTTACGCGCAAGTCCAACCAGAGCATCATGATCGGGGACGACATAGAGGTGTCGGTGCTCGCGATCATGGGCGAGAAGGTCCGGATCGGGATCCAGGCGCCGCGTGACGTCCCGGTCTTCCGCAAGGAGGTCTACCTCGAGATCCAGCAGGAGAACCTGGCGGCCGGCGAGGGCGCCAAGGCCGAGGTCGACGCCGCGCTGCGGAAGCTGGGGAGCAGCGAAGAGGCCTGAAACGGCCGGCCTGGCGGGTGCTGGCGTCGGGCTGAGGGGGTGAGCGGTTGACCGCGCCTGGCGGTCAGCCCATCACCATGTACAGCGTCTCGAACATCGCGATCGTGACGACGACGGCGGTCGCGATCAGCGTGAGGACGAGCAGGACGTAGCGCATCGAGCCGCGCTTGTGGATCTTCGCGAGCTCGCGCTGGCGGCTGCGGTGGGCGGCCGAGTCGGCGAGCCGCTCGCGGCGCGAGCGGTCGAGTGCGGCCTCCTCGTAGAAGGCCTGCTCGAACTGGGCGAGGCTCTTGCTCATTCTCATGAAGCTCAGAAGCCTAGCAGTCGTTATGACGCCGGCGGCTCCGGTCTGCAGGAGTCCGGCCGCGCCTCCCGACGGCCCCGGCGGCCCTCCGACGCGCCCGCTTGGAGGGCTCGCGCGCCGACTGCCAGCATCGCTCAGCATGCGCCCCAGAGGCCGCGGCCGGCCGCCCGCGCGGCCGACTGCAGGCGCGCCAGCTCCGTCGCGCGGCTGGTGTTCGGGCTGATCTCCAGCGTGCGCGCGGCGCCGGCCTCCACCAGCCGGGCGTTCAGCGAGCGCGGCTCGCCGGCGCGGTGGACGTAGGCGAGCAGCCGGCCGTAGCGGTCGCGCAGCTCGCGGTCGAAGCGCAGCGTCACCTCGCCGGCGCCGGCGAGCAGCCGCACGTTGAGCTGGTGGGCGGCCTCGCCGAAGCACTCGACCGGCGTGTTCGGCTTGACCGTCTCGGGCGTGTCGACGCCGATGTAGCGGACGCGCTCGGCCGCGCCGCCGAGCGTGACGGCGATCGTGTCGCCGTCGACGACGCGCTCGACCTGCGCCGTCGCGCTGCCGCCGGGCTGCAGCGCCGCGCCGTCGTCGCCGTCCCAGGGGAGGCGCACGTCGCCGAGCAGCAGGCCGGCGGCCAGCAGCAGGACGATCCAGGGGAGCACGCGGGGCCAGCTCATGCGGCCGAGCGTAGCGGCGGGAGGGCGTTGCGCCGGCCTGCGGCGCGAATCGCGCGAGAGATGTTGCGGCGCCTGCGCAGCGCCGTCGCAGTGCGCCGGTGCGACGCCGCCGGCGGCCTCCTCACGCGTGACGAGGCCGCCGGTGGGGAACTGCTTGCCCTAGTGG
>JAEXXR010000542.1 GCA_023405705.1 Actinomycetes bacterium | reverse complement strand
CGACCACGTTCGTCGGCGCGTTCGCCCCGGCCGGGAACGACTGCGCGATCAGCTCCTGACCCTCGACCGACTCGACGTCGCCGCGGAAGGCGTTGCCGCTCGTCAGGTCGGAGTTCATCTGCGTCAGCCCGAGGCAGAGCACGAGCAGCGCGACGGTCGTGCCGACCCAGACGCGCCGCGGCCGCGGGCGGATCCGCTCGCCGAGCCTGCGCCAGACGCCGTGCGTCTCGTCGGTGCCGCTGTCGCCGTAGTGGGGGACGAACGGCCAGAAGGCGCGGCGGCCGGTGATCGCCAGCAGCGCCGGCAGCAGCGTCAGCATCGCGAGCATCGCCAGCCCGACGCCGAAGGCGCCGACCGGACCGAGGCCGGCGGTCCCGTTGACCTCGGCCAGCGACAGGCACAGCAGCGCGGCGATCACCGTCATGCCGGAGGCGAAGACGGCCGGGCCGGCGCGCCGCAGCGCGATCCGCACCGCCTCGTGCTTGTCCTCGTGGCGGCGCAGCTCCTCGCGGTAGCGGGCGACGAGCAGCAGCGCGTAGTCGGTCCCGACGCCGAAGACGAGCACCGACAGCACACCGGAGGTCTGGCCGTTGATCGTCACGCCGGCCTTCGCCAGCCAGTAGCCGATCCCGCGCGACAGCACCTCCGCGAACAGCACCGTGATCAGCGGGATCGCCCAGAAGATCGGGCTGCGGTAGATCAGCACGAGCAGGATGAAGACGAGCGACGCGGTCGCCAGCAGCAGCGTCCCGTTGATCTGCTCGAAGACGTTGACGGCGTCGGCCGCGAAGCCGGCCGGGCCGGTGACCTTGACCGTCAGCCGGGGGGGGGGGTCGTCGACGCGCGCGCGCAGCGGGGCGACGGCGTCGATCATCGTGTGGTCGGAGGTCGGCCCGCTGGTGTCGATCGGCGCGATCAGCAGCGCCGCCTCGCCGTCCTGCGACAGGACCGGTCTGGCGAGCGGCGGGACGCCTCTCGGCGGTCTCGCACTGATCGACAGGCGGTCGCGCGCGATCGTCGCGCGGTCCTCCGCGGTCAGGCCGCCGTCGCGGTGGTAGACGATCATCGCCGGCGTGCGGTCGCCGGACGGGAAGCGGTCCACCGCCTCCAGCGCCGCGACCGACTCGGCCGAGCCGGGCAGGAACGAGACCGGGTCGTTCTCCTCGACGTCGCTCAGTCTGCCCGCGAACGAGCCGAAGACCGCGACCAGCGCGATCCACACGGCCAGCACCGCGAACTTCGCGCGGTGCCCGGCAGCGAGCGTCAGCAGGGAGCGGGCGGTCGAGATGGCGCGATGCTACCGGCGCCGGTCGGACGAGATGCGCGATTCGGGTCTCTTGCGGCGCGGCGGCGCGCGCCGGGCCTGCCGTCGGCTCGCGGACGGTCCGCCGCGCACCGGTCCGGCGCGGGCTACCTCGCCGCCGAGGCGCCGTGCGCGACGTCGAGCATCTCCGGCACCCGCACCAGCTTCACGCGCGGGCGGCTGTGCGGCTCGCCGAGCGATCTCTCGTGCGCGTCGATCGTCTTCCAGCCGTCCCAGGTGACGAGGTGGGGGACCCGCTCCGACAGCCAGGCGGCGACCGTCTCGCCGTCGGCCAGCTCCTCGTCGGGCGTGCCGAGGCGGCCGGCGTCGCGGTCGGCGAGCAGCAGGTCGACCGTCTCGTGCGCGTCCTTCTTGTTCGTGCCGATCACGCCGCTGGGACCGCGCTTGACCCAGCCGACGGCGTACTCGCCGACGGCCGGCGCGCCGTCCTCCTCGACGACGCGGCCGTCGTCGTTGCGGATCAGCCCGCGTCCCTCGTCGAACGGCACGCCGGGGATCGGGACGCCGCGGTAGCCGATCGAGCGCAGCACCAGGCCGCACGCGATCGTCTCGGTCTCGCCGGTCGGCACGGCGCGCAGGCCGCCGCGGCCGTCGGGCTCCAGCCGGTTGCGCGCGACCCGCAGCGCCGCGACGCCGTCGTCGGCGTCGCCGACGACCTCCAGCGGCGAGCGCAGGAATCTCAGGAGGACCCGGTGGCTCTTGCCGGCCGGTCTGCGGCCGGCGTACTCCCACAGGATCTCGACGTTCCTGCGGTGGATCGCGTCGGCCGCGTCGGAGGCGAGCCAGGCGGCGCTGTGCTCGTCCAGCTCGACGTCGGCCGCCTCGACGATCACGTCGGCCCGTCTCAGCTCGCCCAGCTCCAGCAGCTCGGGGTTGGTGAAGGCGGCCTGCGCGGGGCCGCGGCGGCCGAGCACGACGACCTCTCTCACGCGCGCCTGCGCCAGCGCCTCGATCGCGTGGTCGGCGGTGTCGGTCGGCGCCAGCTCGTCGGGGTCGAGCACGAGCATCCGCGCGACGTCGAGCGCGACGTTGCCGTTGCCGACGACGACCGCCCGCTCGGCGCTGAGGTCGAACTCGCGCTCGGCGTGGCCGGGATGGCCGTTGTACCAGGCGACGAACTCGGTCGCGGCGTGCGAGCCGGCGCGGTCCTCGCCGGGGATCCCGAGCCGGTTGTCGGTCGGCGTGCCGGTCGCGTAGACGACCGCGTGGTAGCGCTCCAGCAGCTCGGCGCGGGTCACGTCGCCGCCCAGCTCGACGCCGCCGAAGAAGCGGAAGCCCGGCTGTCTGGCGGTCCGCTCGTAGGCGCGCGTGACGCTCTTGATCTTGGGGTGGTCGGGCGCGACGCCGAAGCGGACGAGCCCGAACGGCGTCGGCAGCTGGTCGTAGAGGTCGACCTCGAAGCCGGCTCTCAGCAGGAAGTCGCTCGTGTAGAAGCCGGCGGGTCCGGCTCCGACGATCGCGACGCGCTGAGCTGAGGGCATGCGTCCAGCCTAGTCCAAGCGGAGGACCGCTCGGGGGATTTCGGTCGCGGCGGATGGCTGCGCGCCGCGGCGAGCGGGCAGCGCGGAGCGAGCGGCCCCGCTCAGCTCGCCGGCTGCTCCAGCAGCGCCCGCGCGGCGGCGGCGACGTCGTCGGCGAGCCAGCGGGGGAGGGG
>JAEXXR010000249.1 GCA_023405705.1 Actinomycetes bacterium | reverse complement strand
CGCGCTCCAGCTCAAGCGGGCCGGGGCGATCATCGTGCCGGGCGCGCACAAGCTGGCGGAGACGCTGGCGCGGCGGGCCCGCGAGCACAAGCAGACGCTGACGGTCGGCCGCACGCACGGCGTCCACGCCGAGCCGACGACCTTCGGCATCAAGCTGGCCGGCTTCGCGTTCGAGGCGCACCGCAACGCGCAGCGGCTCGAGCGCGCCTTCGAGCAGGTCGCCGTCGGCGCGATCTCGGGCGCCGTCGGCACCTACGCGGCGACCTCGCCGCAGTTCGAGGCGAAGATCCTCGAGACGCTCGGCCTCGGCCGCGAGCCGGTCTCGACGCAGGTCGTCGCGCGCGACCGCCACGCCGAGCTGCTGCAGGCGATCGCGCTCGCCGGCGCCGGCATGGAGCGCCTGGCGACCGAGATCCGCCACCTGCAGCGGACCGAGGTGCGCGAGGCGGAGGAGCCGTTCCGCAGAGGGCAGAAGGGCTCCTCGGCGATGCCGCACAAGAGAAACCCGATCAAGACCGAGCAGATCACCGGCCTCGCCCGCCTGCTGCGCGGCAACGCGCAGGCGGCGGTCGAGAACGTCGCGCTCTGGCACGAGCGCGACATCTCGCACTCCGCCCCCGAGCGCGTGATCCTGCCCGACTCGACGATCCTGATCGACTACCTCCAGGCGCGCACGACCGCCGTGATCGACGGCCTCGTCGTGCACGAGCAGCGGATGCTGGAGAACCTCGAGATCACCTCCGGCGCGCTCTTCTCCCAGCGCCTGCTGCTCGCGCTCATCGAGCAGGCGGGCCTGATCCGCGACGACGCCTACCGGATCGTCCAGCGCACGGCCCAGCAGGCGTGGGACACGCGCACGCCGCTCAAGCAGCTGATCGCGCAGGAGCCCGAGGCCGCCGGCCTCGACCTCGACGCGATCTTCGACTACGGCCACTACTCGCGCCACGCCGACGAGCTGATCGGGCGGCTCGACGAGATCGCGTGAGCCTTCGGCTCCTCGCACGTTCCACGGCGCCGCGCCGAGTGGCGCGGCGCCCGTGGAACGCGCGCGGGCCGTCCTGCTGCGGGCGGCGGCGGTCGATCCCCCGCCACTGCTAGCATCGCGTCACGTGACCTCCCTCTCCGAGCTGCCCCTCATCGCCAGAGGCAAGGTCCGTGAGATCTACGATCTCGGCGACACGCTTCTCCTCGTCGCTTCGGACCGAATCTCGACGTACGACGTCGTCCATCCGAACACGATCCCGGACAAGGGCAAGGTGCTGACCGCCCTCTCCGTGTTCTGGTTCGAACGGCTCGGCTCGATCGTCCCGAATCACCTCATCTCCGCCACCGACGGCGTGCCCGACGAGGTGCGCGGTCGCGCGCTCGTCGTCAAGAAGCTGTCGATGCTCCCGGTCGAGTGCGTCGTGCGCGGCTACATCACCGGCTCCGGCTGGAAGGACTACCTCGCCACCGGCAAGGTCTCCGGCCTCGAGCTGCCGGCCGGCCTGCAGGAGTCCGAGCAGCTGCCGCAGCCGCTCTACACGCCGAGCACGAAGGCCGAGGTCGGCCACGACGAGGCGATCGACTTCGAGCAGACCGTCGAGCTGATCGGCGACCGCGCGCTCGCCGAGCGCGTCCGCGACGTCTCGATCGAGGTCTACGCGAAGGCCGCCGAGCACGCCCGCTCCAAGGGCGTGATCCTCGCCGACACGAAGTTCGAGCTGGGCAACGACGCGAGCGGCGAGCTGACGCTCGGCGACGAGGTCCTCACGCCCGACTCCTCCCGCTTCTGGCCGGTCGACGGCTACGCGGTCGGCCGCGGCCAGCCGAGCTTCGACAAGCAGATCGTCCGCGACTGGGCCTCCGGCAGCGGCTGGGACAAGAACCCGCCCGCCCCGGCGATCCCCGACGACGTCGTCGCGAAGACGCGCGCGAGATACATCGAGGCCTACGAGCTGATCGCCGGCGAGCCGTTCGACGCCTGGCTGGAGCGGACCAACCCATGAAGATGCGCGTGCTGATCCGGCCCAAGGCCGGCATCCTCGACCCGCAGGGGCAGGCCGTCGAGCGGGCGCTGCCGGCGCTCGGCTTCGACGGCGTCTCGCAGGTCCACGTCGGCCGGCTGGTCGAGCTGGAGGTCGCCGACCCCGCTCAGCTGCCGGAGATGTGCGACAAGCTGCTCGCCAACCCGCTGATCGAGGACTACGAGATCGTCTCGGTCGACCAGGCCGCCGCGGGCGCGCAGGCGTCGTGAAGTTCGGCGTCCTCCGCTTCCCGGGCACCTGTGACGAGGTCGACGCGCAGCTCGCCTGCGAGCGGGTCGCCGACGCCGAGATCCTCTGGCACGGCGACCGCGACCTGAAGGGCGTCGACGCGATCGTCGTGCCGGGCGGCTTCTCCTACGGCGACTACCTGCGCGTCGGCGCGATCGCCCGCTTCTCGCCGCTGATGGAGTCGGTGATCGACTTCGCGAGATCCGGCGGCCCGGTGCTCGGCATCTGCAACGGCTTCCAGATCCTCTGCGAGGCCGGCCTGCTGCCCGGCGCGCTGCTGCCGAACAGAACGCTGCGCTTCGTCTGCCGGCAGGTCGACCTGACCGTCGAGCGGACCGACACGATCTTCACGAACGCCTGCACGCCGGGCGAGACGCTGTCGATCCCGGCGAAGCACACGACCGGCTGCTGGTACGCGCCCAAGGAGCTGCACGAGCAGGTCGAGGCCAACGGCCAGGTGCTGCTGCGCTACGCCACCGGCCAGAGCTTCAACGGCTCGCTCGCCGACGTCGCCGGCGTCATGAACGAGGCCGGCAACGTGATGGGCCTGATGCCCCACCCCGAGCACGCCGTCGACCCGCTGACCGGCTCGGTCGACGGGCTGACGCTGTTCGCCTCCATCCGCGACCACCTCTCCGCCCGTGTCTGACGCCTCCGCCGTCCCGGCCCACCGCGCGCTCGGCCTCACCGACAGCGAGTACGACCTGATCATCGACAAGCTGGGGCGGGAGCCGAACGCCGTCGAGCTGTCGATGTTCTCGCTGATGTGGTCGGAGCACTGCGCCTACAAGCACTCCAAGAAGCTGCTCGGCCAGCTGCCGACCAAGGGCCCGCATCTGCTGATGGGCCCGGGCGAGAACGCCGGCGCCGTCGACGTCGGCGACGGACTCGCGATCGCCTTCAAGGTCGAGTCGCACAACCACCCGTCCGCGGTCGAGCCGTTCCAGGGCGCCGCGACCGGCGTCGGCGGGATCCTGCGCGACATCTTCGCGGTCGGCGCCCGCCCGATCGCGGTGCTCGACTCGCTGCGCTTCGGCGAGCCGACCGGCACGCGCTCGCGCTACCTGCTCGAGCACGCCGTCGCCGGCATCGGCCACTACGGCAACTCGATCGGCGTCCCGACCGTCGGCGGCGAGATCTACTTCGAGCCGGCCTACGAGCAGAACTGCCTCGTCAACGCGATGGCGCTCGGCATCGCCCCGCACGACCGCCTCACGCGCGCGGCCGCGACCGGCCCCGGCAACGTGCTGGTGCTGTTCGGCGCGCTGACCGGCCGCGACGGCATCGGCGGCGCCTCCGTGCTCGCCTCCGCCGAGCTCGACGAGGACGACGCCGACAAGCGCCCGACCGTCCAGATCGGCGACCCGTTCGCGGAGAAGAAGCTGCTCGAGTGCTCGCTGGAGCTGCTCGACAAGGAGCTGCTCGTCTCGCTCCAGGACCTCGGTGCCGCCGGCCTCACCTCGTCCTCCTCGGAGATGGCCTCCAAGGGCGGCCTCGGCCTCGACATCCACGTCGACCGCGTGCCGCTGCGCGAGCCGGGGATGGAGCCGTTCGAGATCATGGTCTCCGAGTCGCAGGAGCGGATGCTGTGCGTCGTCGAGCCCCACCGGGTCGACGAGGTGCTGGCCGTCTGCGAGAAGTGGGAGACGACCGCGACGGCGATCGGCGAGGTGACCGACTCCGGCCGCCTGCGCGTCCTGCAGGGCGGTGACGTCGTCGGCGACATGCCGGTGATCGCGCTGGTCGACGACTGCCCGCTCTACGACCTGGAGCCGGAGAAGCCGGCCGAGGCCGTCTATCCGGCCGCGCCGCGCGCGCTGCGGGCAGCCGACGACGATCCGCAGGCGATCCTGCCGGAGCTGCTCGGCGCGCCGAACATCGCCTCGCGCCTGCCGGTCTTCGAGCAGTACGACTGGCTCGTCCAGTCGCGCACGGTGCGCCGGCCCGACGAGGCTGACGCCGCGGTGCTGACGCTTCCCGACGGCTCCGCGATCGCGGTCGCGATCGACGGCTCCGGCCGCCGCGTCGCCGCCGACCCGTACCGCGGCACGGTCGAGAACGTCTTCGAGTGCGCGGCCAACCTCGCCTGCGTCGGCGCGGAGCCGCTCGGCCTCACCAACTGCCTCAACTTCGGCAACCCGGAGAAGCCGCACGTCGCCTGGCAGCTGTCGGAGTCGGTCCGCGGCATGGCCGACGCCTGCCGCGCGCTCGACACGCCGGTCGTCGGCGGCAACGTCTCGCTCTACAACGAGAGCGGCGGCGGCCCGATCTACCCGACGCCGGTCGTCGGCCTCGTCGGCAAGCTGCCGGAGGCCGCCCGCGCCGGCCGGCTCGGCTTCGCGCACAACGGCGACGCGATCGC
>JAEXXR010000088.1 GCA_023405705.1 Actinomycetes bacterium | reverse complement strand
GCCCTCGAGCTGCATGTCCATCACGCCGCCTCCTGGCCGGTGCGGGCAACGGGCGCCGCGCCGGACGCGCCGTTCGGCGAGCCGCGCCGCGCCGCATCTCGCGCCGCGACGTCCTCCACCAGCGCCCGCGCGATCCCGATCTTCAGCACCTGCGAGGCACCCTCGTAGATCCGCATCGGCCGCGCCTGGCGGTAGAGGCGCTCGATCTTCGAATCGCTGATCAGGCCCCAGCGGCCCATCATCTGCACCGAGCGGTCGACGATCCGGCCGGCCGTCTCGCTCGCGACCAGCTTCGCCATCGACGACAGGTGCAGCGACGCGGCCGGGTCCTCGCGGGCCATCGCGCCGGCCTTGTAGGTCAGCAGCCGCGCCGCCTCCAGCTCGGCCCACGAGTCGCCGAGCATGTCGGCGATCGCGCCCTGGCGCGACAGCGGCCTGCCGAACTGCCTGCGGCCGGCCGCGTGGCGCGTGCCCTCCTCCAGCGCCGCCTGCGCCAGGCCGAGCGAGGCGCCGGCGACCGACACCCGGAAGACCGACAGCGTCGCCATCACCAGCTCGAAGCCCCTGCCGCGCTCGCCGAGGATCGCGTCGCGCGGCAGCCGCACGTCGGCGAACGACAGCTCGGCCATCACGTGCGGGGCGATGATCTCCGGCGTCGGCGAGGTCGTCAGGCCCGCCGCGTCGGCCGGCACGAGCACCATCGAGTGGCCGTCCCCGTCGCGCGCGAGCACGGTGTAGAAGGCCGCCTCGCCGCCGTTGGAGATGAACGACTTCGCGCCGTTCAGCAGCAGGCCGTCGCCGTCCTCGCTCAGCACCGTCGCGACGTCTCTCAGGTCCGACCCGGCGACCGGCTCGGTCAGCCCCAGCGCCGCCAGCACCTCGCCGCGGGCGACCCGCGGCAGCCATTCAGCCTGCTGCTCCTCGCTGCCGCCGCGCGTGATCGCGTAGGAGCCGATCCCCTGCAGCGCGAAGAGCGAGTCGAGGTGGCAGGAGGTCGCCATCAGCGTCTCGCGCACGACCGCGACCGCGAGCGGGTCAATCCGCTCGAACCGCCCGCCGTGCGCGGCCGGCACGAGCAGCTCCCACAGCCGGCTCGCCTCCAGCGCGGCGCGCACGCCCGGGTGGACGGTGCTCATCGCGTCGGCCTCGGCCGCGAACGGCTCGACGACCGCCGCGACCGCGGCCGCCTCCTCCTGCAGCGCGCGGTACTCCTGCGGCAGCTCGAACTCCATGCTCATCCCTCCAGCCGTTCGATCAGGGTCGCCGTGCCGAGGCCCCCGCCGCAGCACATCGTCACGAGGCCGTAGCGGCCGTCGAGGTCCTCCAGCTCGTGCAGCAGCGTCGTCATCAGCCGCGCGCCGGTCGAGCCGAGCGGGTGGCCGAGCGCGATCGCGCCGCCGCGCGGGTTGACCCGCTCCATGTCGGGTCGGTGCTCCTGCTCCCACGCCAGCACGATCGACGCGAACGCCTCGTTGATCTCGATCGCGTCGAGGTCGCCGATCGTCAGGCCGTTGCGCTCCAGGATCCTCCGCGTCGCGGGGATCGGGCCCTTCAGCATCGTGACCGGGTCGACGCCGAGCGTCACCTGGTCGACGATCCGCGCGCGCGGCCGCACGCCCAACTCGGCGGCCTTCTCGCGCGAGCAGATCAGCACCGCGGCGGCTCCGTCGGAGACCTGCGAGGCGTTGCCTGCCGTGACGCGTCCCTCTTCGCGGAAGACGGTCTTCAGGCTGCCGAGCTGCTCCAGCGTCGTGTCGGCGCGGATGCCCTGGTCGCGCTCGAAGACGCTCCCGTCGGGAAGCTCGATCGGCAGCAGCTCGCGGGCGAAGGCGCCGCCGTCGGTCGCGGCCGCGGCGCGGCGGTGGGACTCCAGCGCGAAGGTGTCCATCTGCGCCCGCTCGATCCCGTACTCGTCGGCGATCCGCTCGGCCCCCTCGCCCTGCGGCACGAGCGGCCAGCGGTCGAGCAGCTCGTCGGTGAAGCCGCGGCCCCACTGCTCCTGCGCGCCGTCGTTGACCCTGAAGCCGACCCGGCCCATGTGCTCGACGCCGGCGCCGATCACGACGTCGTCGATCCCGCCCGCGACCCGCAGCGCGCCGAAGCCGATCGCCTGCTGGCCTGAGCCGCAGCGGATGTCGAGCGTCGTCGCGCCGGTCTCCTGCGGCAGGCCCTTCTGCAGCCAGGCGTTGCGCGTGATCCCCTGCGCCTGCTCGGCGGTCTGGTAGACGCAGCCGGCGACGACGTTGTCGACCTGCGCCGGGTCGACGCCGGTCCGCTCCAGCAGCGCGACGTAGGTGCGGCCGAGCAGGTCGGCCGGGTGGACGTCGCGCAGCGCGCCCTTCTCCGGGTGGCCGCGGCCGACCGGCGTGCGCACGGCTCCGACGATCACCGCTTCGCGGCCGAGCTGGGTCATGCGTCGCCTCTCTCGTCGAGCCCGAGCAGCCGGGCGAAGTTGCCGCCGAGGATCGCGTCGGTCTCCTCGTCGGGGAGGTCGAGCGCGCGGATCGCCGCGATCTCGGCCGCGGGGTCGGCCATCGGCCAGTCGGTCGCGAAGACGACCTTGTCGGCGCCGTGGCGCGCGATCGTCTCGCGTACGCGGCCGGGATCGATCGTCGCGAGGCTCGGCGGCCACGACGTGTCGAGGTGGACGTTCGTCCCGATCACGTGCTCCAGCGCCTCCTCGTGGACGTGGTAGCCGCCGAAGTGGGCGGCGACGATCTTCAGCTTCGGGAACGCCCTGGCGATCTCGCCGATCATCTGCGGGGTCGCCTTCGTGTTCTCGCCGCCGGGATGCTCGGGGCCGACGTGGAAGACCGCGACGAACTCGTCGCCGAGCGCGTCGAAGACCTCCCACAGGCGGCGGTCGTCGAGCGCGAAGCCCTGGAACAGCGGGTGTACCTTCACGCCTCTCAGGCCGTTCGCGCGCAGGCTGGCGACGTTCTCCTGCGGCGTGCGGCCGGGGTGGACGCTGCCGAAGCCGACGAAGCGGTCCTGCGGCAGCCCGCCGACGAAGGCGTTCGCCGCCTCCAGCCGCTCGGCCGTGTCGGCGACCGCGAGGCAGATGCCGCGGTCGACCCCGGCCGCCTCCAGCGTCGCGCGAGCGGAGGCGACCGTGCCGTCGCCGTACCGTCTCAATCCGTGGGTGGGCGCGCCGAGCGCCCGTCTGGCGATCTTGTCCGGCCAGACGTGGATGTGTCCGTCGATGATCATCCGTCTCTCCTCCGGCGACCAGCAGTGGAAGGAAGGCCGCGCTTCAACTAGTATAAGAATTATATGGAGAAGACGTCAACAAGCCGGGCGCCGCGCAAGCCGCGCAGGGGGTCCGTCGCAGGTGGCATGATCTCCCCAGTGTCTGCCACGGACCGCATTCCAAACAACGCAGGGACGCGTGCGCGGGACCGCTATCGCCCGCGCAAGACCGCGGCGCTGCTGGCGCAGCGGATCGTGAGCGAGATCACCGAGCGCCAGCTCCATCCGGGGGCGCCGCTGCCGCCCGAGAGAGAGATGCTGGAGGAGTACGGCGTCGCGCGCGGGACCCTGCGCGAGGCGCTCCGCTTCCTGGAGATCCAGGGCGTCATCACGATGAAGACCGGTCCCGGCGGCGGTCCCGTCGTCGACCGGCCCGGCTCGCGCCACCTCGCCAGCACGATGGCGATGATGCTGCAGCTGGAGCACACCTCGTTCCGCTCGGTGCTGGAGGCGCGCGTCGTGCTGGAGCCGGCGCTGGCGCGCCGCGCCGCGGAGCGGATCACCGACGAGGAGCTGGAGCCGCTGAAGGCGTCGCTCGACCGCATGAAGGCCGAGCTCGACGACATCGCGACCTTCAGAGAGGAGAACGAGCGCTTCCACGCGCTGATCGCGGAGGCTGCGGGCAACCCCGTCTTCCAGATGATCATCTCCTCGCTCAACTGGATCGTCGACGGCACCGCGCTCGGCGTCGAGTACCCGCTCGAGTCGCGCAGAGCGGTCGCGCGCGAGCACGGCCGCATCTACAAGGCGGTCGCCGCGCGCGATCCGGAGCGCGCCGCCGCCGCGATGACCGTCCACATGGCCGACTACCTCGCCTATCTCGCCGCGAAGTACCCGAGCGTGATCGACGCTCCGCTGCGGTGGGACCAGGTCGACGCCTAGCCGTCCGGTTCTCATGGCAGAGCATGTGACGCGGCGCCTGGAGGGGCGGACCGCGCTGATCACCGGTGCCGGCTCCGGCCTCGGGCGGGCGACCGCGCTGCGCTTCGCTTCTGAGGGGGCGACCGTGCTGTGCGCCGATCGCGACGGGGAGGCTGCCGAGGCGACGGCTGCGGGGGCGCGGGAGGCCGGCCTCACCGCGGGCGCTGCGGGGGCGGCTGGGGACGCGGGCGCGCCGGGCGGGGCCTTCGCGCTCTGCTTCGACGTCGCCGACCTAGCGGCGGTCGAGGTCGCGGTCGCCGACGCGCTCGCCGCGCACGGGCCGATCGACGCGCTCTTTCACGCGGCCGGGATCGTCGGCGAGGGGAGCGCGACGACGGTGACGCCGGAGACGTGGGAGCGCGTGATCGCCGTCAACCTGACCGGCACCTGGCACGTCGCGCGCGCCGTCCTGCCCGGGATGGTCGAGCGCAGACGCGGCGCGATCGTGCTGCTCGCCTCGACCGCCGCGATCGCCGGCGTCCCCGGGATCGCCGCCTACGCCGCCGCGAAGGGCGGCGTGACGGCGCTGACGCGGCAGATGGCGGTCGACTACGCCGCCGACGGCGTGCGCGTCAACGCGATCTGCCCCGGCACGATCCCGACGCCGCTGGTCGAGCAGGCGTGGGCGAGCCGCGGTCGGCTCGGCGGGGACGCGGACGCCGCAGACGTCGCCGCGCAGGTCGCACAGCAGTACCCGCTGCGGCGGCTGGGCAGACCGGAGGACGTGGCCGCGATGGCGGCCTTCCTGGTGAGCGACGAGGCGAGCTGGGTGACCGGCGTCGCGCTCCCGCTGGAGGGCGGGTTGACGTCGGCCGCCTGGACGCCGGCGGCATGAACGGGCGCGGCCGCGGGTGCGGCCGGCCCGCGGC
>JAEXXR010000065.1 GCA_023405705.1 Actinomycetes bacterium | reverse complement strand
GCAGGAGCTGGACGCCTTCGCTGCCGCACCCCGCGACCGCCTGTAGGCGGTCCCCAGCCCCACGCGCCTCGCGCCCGCGCACCCGCGCGCGGCGACCAGCGCTCCGCGTACGCTTGCATTTCCGGATCGGCGTGGGGCGCCGATGTGCAGCACCGGTGGCCGGTGAGCGGAGATGATCTTTCGCCATCCGGCCAATGACGCTTGACGGACCGTGGGAGAATCTTGGTCCAGCCAACTGATCGTAGTTCAGTCAACTGAACCCCGGAGAAGAGATGAGACAGAGGAAGATGTGGCGCCTGCTGACCCTCGCGATCGCCTTCGTCGTGCTGGGCGCGACCGTGGCGGCCTGTGGCAGTAGCGACTCTGGGGGGACCGCTGACAACGTCAGAACGACGGACAGCGGCGAGTTGGCAGAGATGACGAAGGCGACCCTCGTCCTCGACTTCGTCCCGAACGCCGTCCACGCCGGCGTCTACCGCGCGCTCGCCGCGGGCTACTACAGAGACCAGAACATCGACCTCAGAGTGATCCAGCCGACGTCGACCGCCGACACGCTGCGACTGATCAACGCCGACAAGGCCGATTTCGGCCTCGCCGACGGCCTCGACGTCGCCAACCAGATCGGCGAGGGCCTCGACATCGAGGCGTTCATGGCGGTCGTCCAGCGGCCGCTCGGCGGCGTCATCACGCTGGAGAGAGACGGGATCGCGTCGGGCAGGGACTTCGAGGGCAAGACGGTCGGCGTCACCGGCGTCCCGTCCGACAACGCGACGCTCGAGACCGTCGTCAAGAACGACGGCGGCGACCCCTCGAAGGTCAAGGTCGTGACGATCGGCTTCAACGGCGTGCAGAACCTCCAGAACGGCAAGGTCGCCGGCTTCATCGGCTTCTGGCCGGCCGACGGCGTCCAGCTCAACGTCGACGGCTTCCCGACGAAGGACTTCAAGCTCGACGAGAACGGCGGGCCGGTCTACCCGGGCCTCGTCGCCTTCTCGACGCAGAAGCACATCGCCCAGGACCCGGCGCTGATCAGAGCGTTCACGGCCGCGACCGTCAAGGGCTACGAGGACACGATCAGCGACCCGCAGCAGGCGCTCGACGACCTCCTGGCGCAGAACAAGTCGCTCAGAGAGAGACTGACGAGAGCGCAGCTCGACGCCTACGGCCCGCTGTTCCAGGGCGACGCCGCCGCCTTCGGCGAGATCGACGAGGCGAACGTCCAGGCGCTGTCGGACTGGATGGTCGAGAACAGACTCGCGAGAGAGCCGTTCACGCCGGAGCGCTACGGCGGCAACGAATACCTCCCTCCGGCAGGCGGCTCATGAGCGCGACGCAGACCCCGCCGGACGCGTCCCCGAAGCTGGTCGTCGAGGACGTCTGCAAGCGCTTCACCGGCGACGACGGCGAGACCGTCGTCGCCCTGGAGGGGGCCGACCTGCGGATCGCGCCGGGTGAGTTCGTCTCGATCGTCGGCCCCTCCGGCTGCGGCAAGTCGACCCTCTTCAACATCGTCGCCGGACTGACGCGCCCCTCGCAGGGGCGCGTCCTGCTGGACGGCCAGGAGTACGCGTCGCTGCTGGGCCGCGTCGGCTACATGCCGCAGAAGGACCTGCTGATGCCGTGGCGCTCGGTGCTCGACAACGTCACCCTCGGGCTGGAGATGGGCGGCGTCTCGCGCCGGGACGCGCGCGAGCTGGCGCGGGCCGAGCTGGGCCGCTTCGGCCTGCGCGGCTTCGAGAGACGCTGGCCGAGCAACCTCTCGGGCGGCATGCGCCAGCGCGCCGCGCTGCTGCGCACCTTCCTCGCCGGCCGCGAGCTGATGCTGCTCGACGAGCCGTTCGGCGCGCTCGACGCGCTGACGCGGCAGACGATGCAGGAGTGGCTGCTCGACGTCTGGCAGACCGACAAGAAGACGATCCTCTTCATCACCCACGACGTCGAGGAGGCGATCTACCTCTCCGACCGCGTCTACGTGATGTCGGGCCGGCCGGGTCGCGTGCAGCTGTGCGTCGACATCGACCTGCCGCGGCCGCGCAAGTTCGAGCTGCTCGGCTCGCCGGAGTTCGTCGCGCTCAAGCAGCAGCTGCTGACGCCGCTGCACGAGGCGTCGCGCCGCCAGCTCGAGGAGGTGGTCGCCTGATGTCCGCCGTGCAGACCGCCGCGACCACCCGCAACGAGGCGAGCGACCGCCGCGGCTCGGGCGCCCGCCTGCGCCACGCCGCCTCCCACGTGCTGCCGCCGCTGCTGTTCCTGATCGCCGTGCTCGTCATCTGGCAGGTCGGCGTCAAGGTCAGCGGCACCGAGGAGTCGACGCTGCCCGCGCCGACCGACGTCTTCAGCGCGATGTGGGAGAACCGCACGCTGCTCGTCGACAACTCGTGGGTGACGATCCAGGAGATCCTGATCGGCTACAGCGCCGCGATCGTGCTCGGCGTCGGCCTCGCGGTGCTGCTCGCCAGCTCGCTGCTGGCCGAGCGCGCGATGTACCCGTGGCTGGTCGTCTCGCAGATGGTGCCGATCCCGGCGATCGCCCCGATCCTCGTGATCTGGACCGGCTTCGACATCCGCCCGAAGGTGATCGTGATCGCGCTCGTGAGCTTCTTCCCGATCGCCGTCAACACGCTCGACGGGCTGAAGTCGACCGAGCCGGAGCTGCTCAACCTGCTGAAGACGCTCGGCGCCGGCCGCTGGAAGCGCTTCCGCACCGCGCAGCTGCCGAGCGCGCTGCCGTTCCTCTTCTCGGGCCTGAAGATCGGCGCCGCGCTGTCGGTGATCGGCGCGGTCTTCGCCGAGTGGGTCGGGGCCGACGCCGGCCTCGGCTACCTGATCCTGACGCTCAACAACCAGGTCGCGACCGCAGAGATGTTCGCGACGATCATCGTGCTCGCCGCCATCGGCATCGCGCTCTTCGGGCTGGTCCGGCTCGCCGAGCGGCTGATGCTGCCGTGGTACCACGCGGGCCGCAAGGAGGACAGAGCTTGACTGGTGTGCCGCTGACCGTCGTCCGGGGGGCGTGGGTCCTGACCATGGATCCCGCCCGCGAGCTGATCCGCGACGGAGCCGTCGCGTTCGACTCGGACGGAGCGATCGTCGAGGCCGGCCCGTGGGCCGAGCTGAGGGAGCGCTTCCCCGGCGCGGAGGTGGTCGGCGACGGGCACGGGATCGTCATCCCTGGCTTCGTCAACTGCCACACGCACCTGACCGAGGGCCTCATAACCGGCATGGGCGAGACGGCCTCGCTGTGGGAGTGGTTCGAGCGGGTCGTCGAGCCGGCCGGCCGCGTCACGACGCGCGAGGACGTGCGGATCGGGACGCGGCTGAAGGGCGCCGAGATGCTGCTCTCCGGCATCACGACCGTCAACGACATGTCCTGCCACCGCAACATCGGCTCGCTCGCCTCGCTCGGGGCGGCCGACGGGCTGGTCGAGATGGGCCTGCGAGGGATCGTCTCCTTCGGCGCCGAGAACCTCTACGAGGGCGCGCCCGACACGGCGCAGTTCATGGCCGAGCACGAGGCGCTCGCCGACCGCCTGGCCGGCGAGCCGCTGGTCGGCTTCCGGCTCGGGATCGGCACGATCCTCGGGATCGGCGACGAGCTGATGGAGCGCAGCGTCGCCGCCTGCAGGGAGCACGGCTGGGCGGTCCACACCCACCTCGCGGAGGTGCGCGAGGAGGTGACCGAGTCGCGCCACGTGAACCGGGGCCGCACGACGGTCGAGCACTCCGCGCACGTCGGCCTGCTCGACTGCGAGGTGATCGCCGGCCACTGCATCTGGTGCGGCGAGCGCGACCTGTCGCTGATGGCCGCGCACGACGTCGCGGTCGCGCACAGCCCGGTCGCGAACATGATCCTCGCCTCCGGCGTCTGCCCGGTGCCGCGGCTGCGGCGGGAGGGGATCCGCGTCGGGATCGGCACCGACGGCGCCGCCTCCAACGACAACCAGGACATGTTCGGCGCCGTCAAGGCGGCCGCGCTGCTGCAGAAGGTCCACCACCTGCGCGCCGACGCGATCACCGCGATCGACGTCATGCGGATGGCGACGCTGGAGGGCGCGAGAGCGCTGCGGATCGACGACAGGGTCGGGTCGCTGGAGCCGGGCAAGCGCGCCGACGTCGTGCTGCTCGACGGCAACACGCCGGAGCTGGCGGCGATCCACGACCCCTGGCAGCAGATCGTCTACTGCGCGACGTCGCGCTGCGTCAGCCACGTCTGGGTCGACGGCGCCGCGCGCGTCGCCGACGGCAGGCTGGTCGGGCAGGAGCTGCGCGAGATCGTCGTCGAGGCGCGGGCACAGGCGGTCGACCTCGCGCAGCGCGCCGCGCTCGACGGCGAGTCGGTGCTGGCGGGGGGAGAGGGAAGAGCGTTCCCGCCCTCCGCGCGCGCGGGTACTGAGGAAGCGGGCACGTCGGCGGCGCTCGTCGGCTGACCCGGCCCCTTCAAGGCCGTCCCCTCCGCGGTCGATACTCCCGTCCATGAACGGAAAAGGGCGTATCGGCCGCGGTTGGGCGCTGGCCAAGCAGAGCTGGGCGGTGCTGCGCGGCGACAGGTCGCTGCTGCTGTTCCCGGTCGTCGCGGCGATCGCGATGGTCGCCGCGGTGCTGGTGCTCGCCGGCCCCGGCGCGGTGCTGGCCGCGACCGACACGGCGACCCCGGTCGCCTACGTGCTGTGGGCGGTCGCGGTCTACGCGCTCGCCTTCATCGGCATCTACTGCAACGTCGCGCTCGCCGCGGCGGCCTCGAAGGCGCTCGACGGCGCCGACACGACGCTGAGCGACGGCTTCTCGGTCGCGCGCAGGCGGACGGGCGTGATCGCGACCTGGGCGGCGGTGCAGGTGACCGTCGGCGTCGTCCTGCAGGGCCTGGAGGCGCTGCTCGCGCAGTCGCCGATCGGCAGAGTCGTCGCCTCGATCCTCAGCGGCCTCCTCAGCGCCGCCTGGTCGATCGTCACCTTCTTCGTCGTGCCGATCCTCGCGCTGGAGGGGATCGGCCCGAAGGCGGCGCTGTCGCGCTCGGCGAGCGTGATCAAGGAGCGCTGGGGCGAGGGCCTCGTCGGCGCGGGCTCGATCACCGGCGTGATCTTCCTGATCGCGGTGCTGCCGGCGATCGGCGTCGGCGCGCTCGGCGTGATGGCGACCGGCTCCTCGCCGGCGCTCGGCGGCGCCCTGATCGCGGTCGCGGTCGTCGTGATCGTCGGCGCGCTGCTGATCGGCTCGACGCTCAACGCGATCTTCCGCGTCGCGCTCTACCGCTTCGCGACCGACGGCCAGGTCACCTCCGGCTTCGACTCCGCGGCGCTGGAGCACGCCTTCGCGCCAAAGAAGCGCCGCTGACCCGGACAGACCTCCAGCGCCGCGGGAATTCGGCCCGCGGCGCCGTCGCACCTCGATGCGTCCCTTCGCAGCGCGATGGTACGATCTTTCTCGAAATTGGGACAACTCTGTCTCGTTTAGAGGAACGTCGTACGCCTGGGAGACGCAGTGGACGCCGAGAAGGAACCAAGAGGAAGAGCGGGGCCCGACAGCTCCGGCAAGGGGTTGACCAGCCTCGTGATCGGCGGTGTGGGCCTGCTCACGATCGCCTGCGCGGTGCTGATCGCGCTCGTGCTCGTCGGCAACGCCGACACCACCTCGAAGGAGATCGAGGGCGCCAAGGGCAAGGTCACGCTGACCGAGGCCGAGGCTCATGGTCGTGAGCTGTTCGGCGAGACCTGCGCCAACTGCCACGTCCTCAGAGCGGCCAACGCCTCCGGCACGGTCGGCCCCAACCTCGACCAGCTGAAGCCCGACGCGGCGCTCGTCAGACACGCCGTCGAGTTCGGCCGCTCCAACGCCCGCGGCGAGATGCCCGGCGGCCTCTACTCCGGCCAGGACCTCGAGGACGTCTCCGCCTTCGTCGCCGCCGCCACCAACGTCCCCGTGACGCCGGCGCCGGCCTTCAGCGACGAGGAGCTGAACGAGTCGCCGACGACCAACTGGATCACCAACGGCGGCTCGATCAGAAACGACCGCTACTCGCCGCTGGACCAGATCGACGACTCCAACGTCGCCCAGCTGAGAGGCGTCTGGAGATCGAGCCTCGGCTCCGGCACCGCCGCGAAGTACTCGCAGGAGGGCCAGCCGATCGTCTACGAGGGGATCATGTACGTCCCCACGGGCGCCTCCGACATCTTCGCGCTCGACGTCGAGAGCGGCAGAACGATCTGGAGATACGAGGCGAGACTGCCGGCCGAGATCCCGACCGCCTGCTGCGGCTGGAACAACCGCGGCGTCGCGATCGGCGACGGCAAGGTCTACGTCGCCCGGCTCGACGCGAGACTGGTCGCGCTCGACATGAGAACCGGCAGAGTCGTCTGGGACACGGTCGTCGGCAAGCCCGAGGAGGGCCGCACGATGACCGCCGCGCCGCTCTACTACGACGGCAAGGTCATGACCGGCGTCGCCGGCGGCGAGTTCGGCGTCCGCGGCCACCTCAGCGCCTACGACGCGAAGAGCGGCAGACAGGTCTGGCGCTTCTACACGATCCCCGGGCCCGGCGAGGTCGGCCACGACACGTGGCCGCAGGACAACGACTCGTGGAAGTACGGCGGCGCGCCGGTCTGGCAGACGCCGTCGGTCGACCCCGACCTCGGCCTCGTCTACTTCTCGACCGGCAACGCGGCGCCCGACCTGAACGGCTCCGAGCGCCCCGGCGACAACCTCTTCGCCGCCTCGATCGTCGCGATCGACGCCGACACCGGCTCCTACAGATGGCACTTCCAGCAGGTCAGACACGACATCTGGGACTACGACTCGCCGTCGCCGACGGTGCTGTTCGACTCGACCGTCGACGGCAGAGAGGTGAAGGCGGTCGCGCAGCCCGGCAAGACCGGCTTCCTCTACGTGCTCGACCGCGCCACCGGCAGACCGATCTGGCCGATCGAGGACAGACCCGTCCCGCAGAACAGATTCCAGGCGACCTCGCCGACGCAGCCGTACCCGACGCTGCCGCCGTTCTCCTCGCTGGAGGTCAGCGACGCCGACATGGCGAGACTGCGCGAGATCGCGAGCGCGACGACCGAGGACGGCAGAGCGCCGGAGATCATCCAGGGCAGACTGTTCACGCCGTACTCCAGAACGCTGACCGCGGTCGCCCCGAGCGCCGCCGGCGGCACGAACTGGCCGCCGTCGTCGTTCAACGACGAGCTGAAGTACATGTACGTCTGCTCGCAGTCGGGCGCGATGGCGCTGTCGACCCATGAGGTCGCCAAGCCCGCCCCGGGCCAGATGTTCATCGGCTCGATGCTCGTCCCGACCGGCTTCAACAACACCGGTCACGTGACGGCGTACGACCTGAGAGCCGGCAGAATCGCCTGGAGAGTCGACTTCCCCGACGAGTCGTGCTATTCCGGCTCGGTCACGACGGCGGGCAACCTCGTCTTCGTCGGCCGCAACACCGGCCACCTGGAGGCCTACAGCGCCGACAGAGGCAGACTGCTGTGGAGATTCCAAACGGGCGCGGGCGCGAACTCGACCGTCACCGTCTTCGAGCACAAGGGCAACGAGTACGTCGCCTTCCTCGCCGGCGGCAACGCGCTGGCGGCGACCCCGCGCGGCGACGCCGTCTGGCTGTTCGGCCTCGACGGCACGCTCGAGGAGGCCGAGGAGGGCAGCGCCGGCGGCGGCATCGCCCACGCCGGCGAGGTCGGCGCCGAGGAGGGCAGAGGCGCCGAGGTCGAGGAGCCGGGCAACGCCGGCGCCGGCAGAACGGTCTTCACCGACAACTGCTCCACCTGCCACGGCATCGCCGGCAGGGGCGGCAACGGCGGCCCGGACCTGACGAGAATCCCGAGCGCCAGAGATCTCGGCGCCGTGATCGACAAGGTCGCCAACGGCGGCTCCGGCATGCCGGCCTTCAGCGGCACGCTGCAGAACAGAGACATCGCCGACGTCGCCGCCTACGTCACCCAGGTGATCACGGGCGGGGGCGACGACGACTGAGCTTCGGCTCATCCGCGGCGCTCGTTCTCGCTGAGGCGGGCGGGCGCCGCGCGACGCTCCTCCTCCCAGCGGGCGGTGCACCTCTCCGGTGCGCCGCCCGTCGTCGTTGCGGGGCGCCGGGGCTTGACGCATTCCCGCTCTCCAGTAGTCTGCCATAGCATCTAGCAAACCTTCGGAGAGGGATGCCACATGCACCACGCCACTCGGCCGGCGGCGCTTCGCGCTGCCGTCGTCGCGCTGCTGCTTGCGCTCGCGGCGGCGCTGACCGCCGGCCTCGCGGCACCGGGAGCCGCCCGCGCCGCGACGACCGTCGACGTGCTCGACGCGCCGTACTCCGCCGTCGGCGACGGCGTCGCCAACGACCGCCTCGCGATCCAGAGAGCGCTCGACGACGTCGGCGCGGCCGGCGGCGGCACCGTCGTGCTGCGCGAGGGGCGCAGCTTCCTCAGCGGCGGCGTCGTGCTGCCGAGCCGGACGACGCTGCGGATCGACGGGACGCTCGTGCAGAGCCAGAGACAGGCCGACTACGCCGCGCCGCAGATCGAGGGCTTCAACCTGCCCGACGCGACCGTCCGCTGGAACCACGGCTGGATGCAGAACCGGCCGCTCGTCCACGCCCGCGAGGCGCACGACGTCGCGGTCGTCGGCAACGGCACGATCCGCATGACGCCGCACCTCAACGGCTCGCCCGCGACCGGCATCCACGTCACGCCGATCGGCTTCTTCAAGGTCGACGGCTTCACGATCCGCGGCCTGAGGCTGCGCGAGGTGCACGGCTACAGCGTCGCGATCTATACGTCGCGCGACGGGATCGTGCGCGCGCTCGACGCCCGCGCCCGCACCGGCACGCCCAACGGCGACGGCATCTCGATCCAGAACTCGCAGGACCTGCGCATCACCGGCAACACGCTGCGCACGACCGACGACGGGATCTACGTCTGGTCGGTCCACGCCGACCCGCGCCAGGGCGGCTGGTGGGACAACGCGACCGTGCAGCCGTCGCGCCGCATCGAGATCGACCGCAACGACGTCTACGCCTCCTGCTGCAAGGCGGTCGCGTTCATCGTCTGGGGCTCCGACGCGCCCGACCAGCGGACGGTCGAGATCTCCGACGTCTCCGTCCACGACAACAGGTTCACGGGCGTCGGCGACGCCTTCGGCTGCTGGTGCGACAACCCCTACAAGGGGCCGGTGTTCGACAACAGAGAGGCCGGCGACCAGTCGCCCGTCACGCGCGTGCGCTTCAGGGACAACGAGTACGCCGGCGCCTTCTTCGGCGGCGGCCTGTCGCTGACCGCGACCGACTCGTTCTTCGACATGGGGCTGCCGAGCAGCGCGAGGGTGATGAACGGCGGCTTCGAGGAGACCGGGACCGCCTGGTGGA
>JAEXXR010000020.1 GCA_023405705.1 Actinomycetes bacterium | reverse complement strand
CTGCCCACCACAGCCACGCGTGCGTGTCGAGGACGATCACGCCCGCTCGGCGTCCCACGGCTCGTCGAGCGGGGCGAGCAGCGTCTCGTCGTCGACGAGGAACGTGACCGAGCCGGCGAGCGGCGCCGGCTCGGCTGCCGGCACCAGCCGCGCAACCGGCCGGCCGTGCTTGGTGACGGTCACCGGCCGCCCGCTGGCCTCGACCTCGTCGAGGACGCCGAGCAGCTCGGCCTTCAGCCGCGTGGCGGTGTAGATCCGATCGGACATGACCATGGTCACCTTACCATGGTCATCAACCGGGAAGAGGACGAACAGAGGCGCGTCGGTCGCTCCGGCCGGCCCGGCGCCGCCTGCGACGGCCTACCGCAGCAGCGCCACCAGCTCGCCGGACGACGTCACCGGGGTGCGGCATGCGAAGCGCTCGCAGACGTAGGCGGCGGCGCGGCCGTCGAGCGCGTGGCGGCCCTCCAGCAGGGGGACGGCGGAGCGCTCGAGCGGACTGGCGCCGACCGCGCCGGCGAGCACGACGCGCGGGTGGTAGCCGGCGCGGACCGCCCGCAGCAGCGGGGCGGCGCTCTCCGGCGGGCCGACGATCGCGACCTCGTGGACCTCGCCCTGCTGGAGGTCGATCGCGGCGAGCAGGTTGGCGAACGCCTGCGGGTGGCTGGCGGCGAGCGGGTGCAGCAGCGCGATCACGCCGTCGGCGGCCTCCTCGTACGCAGCTTCGCCGGTCAGCCGCGCCAGCCGCAGCAGCGCGACGGCGGCGGCCGAGCTGCCGGACGGGATCGGCGTGTCCTCCATGTCCTTGCGACGGGTGACGAGCTGCTCGTGGTCGTCGGCGGTCATGAAGAAGCCGCCGTTCTCCGGGTCGGAGAAGTGCGCGATCGTCGTGTCGGCCAGCTCGCGCGCGGCGACGAACCAGCGCTCCTCGAAGGTCGCCTCGTAGAGGTCGAGCAGCGCGCCGCAGAGGAAGGCGTGGTCCTCCAGGTAGCCCGCGAGCGTCGCGCGGCCGTCCTTCCACGAGCGCTTCAGCCGCCCGCCGTCGTCGCGCAGCTCGCGCAGCAGGAAGTCGGCGGCGCCACGGGCGGCGTCGAGCCAGTCGTCGCGCTCCAGCGCGCCGCCGGCCTCGGCCAGCGCGGCGATCGCCAGCGCGTTCCACGAGGTCAGGCGCTTGTCGTCGAGCCCGGGCGGCACGCGCTCCGATCGCGCCGCCAGCAGCCGCGCTCTGATCTCCGGCAGCTCGGCCGGCGCGGGGATCCCGGGCCGCGCGCGCACGAGGATGTTCGACCCCTCGAAGTTGCCGGCCTCGCTGACGCCGTACCACTCGCGGGCGATCTCGTAGAGCCGCTCGTCGCCCAACGCCGCGCGCAGCTGCGCCGGCGTCCAGACGTAGAACTTCCCCTCGACGCCCTCGGAGTCGGCGTCCCAGGCCGAGTAGAAGCCGCCCTCGGGCCCGCGCATCTCGCGCAGCAGCCAGTCGAGCGTGCTCTCGGCGACCGCGCGCAGCTCGACGTCGCCGCTGACCTGCCAGCCGTGCAGGTAGGCGCGCGCCAGCAGCGCGTTGTCGTAGAGCATCTTCTCGAAGTGGGGGACGACCCAGGCGGCGTCGACGGTGTAGCGCGAGAAGCCGCCGCCGACCTGGTCGTGGATGCCGCCGTCGGCCATCGCGCGCAGCGCGTCGAGCGCGACCGTCTGCTCGCCCTGGCGCAGCAGCAGCTCGATCGCGGAGGGCTGCGGGAACTTCGGCGCGTCGCCGAAGCCGCCGTGGACGCCGTCGGCGCCGGTGCGCAGCGTCGCGACCGCGTCGTCGAGGGTGCCGGGGTCGACCATCGTGCCCGACGGCTGCAGCCGCGCCGCGGTCGACAGCCGCTCGACGATCGCCGCGCTCTGGGCGACGATCTCCTCGCGTCTGTCGCGCCACGCCTCCGCGATCGCCTCCAGCACCTGGCGCCAGCTCGGCAGCCCGTGGCGCGCCTCGGGCGGGAAGTAGGTGCCGGCGTAGAACGGCACCTGGTCGGGCGTCGCGAAGGCGTTCAGCGGCCAGCCGCCGTGGCCGGTCATCGCCTGCACGGCGTCCATGTAGATCGCGTCGACGTCGGGCCGTTCCTCGCGGTCGACCTTCACGCAGACGAACGCGCGGTTCATCACGGCCGCGATCTCGGGGTCCTCGAACGACTCGCGCTCCATCACGTGGCACCAGTGGCAGGCGGAGTAGCCGATCGAGACGAGCAGCGGCACGTCGCGCTCGCGCGCCTCGGCCAGCGCCGCCGCGCCCCACGGCTGCCAGTCGACCGGGTTGTCCCTGTGCTGGAGCAGGTACGGCGAGGTCTCGTTCGCGAGCGCGTTGGGCATGCAGGCGAGGCTACCCGCCGCTCGGGCGCCGACGCGGGTACCGTGCCTCGCAGGACCCCACCACCAGGAGCAGACCTTGTCCAACCAGCGCGAGCCCGTCACCGCGATCGGCGCCCCGGCCGCCGTCGGCCCCTACGTCCACGCCGTCAAGGCGAACGGGCTGCTGTGGTGCTCGGGCCAGATCCCGCTCCATCCGGAGACCGGCGAGCTCGTCGGCGAGACGACCGCCGAGCAGGCCGGCCGCTGCCTGGAGAACCTGCAGGCGGTCTGCGCCGCGGCCGGCGCGACGCTCGCCGACGCGGTCAAGATCACCGTCTACCTCGTCGAGATGGACGACTTCGCCGCCGTCAACGAGGTCTACGCCTCCTTCTTCGAGCAGGAGCCGCCGGCCCGCGTCGCCGTCGCCGTCTCCAGACTGCCGCGCGGCGCGCGCGTCGAGCTGGACGCCGTCGTCCAGCTGCCGGGCTGAGCGGGAGCGAGGGGATGGCCTCCGCCGCCGAGCGCGTCGACCTGGAGCGGATCCGGCGCGCTGCGGTCGCCGACGACGACGTCGTGCGCGAGACGCCGGTGCTCAGCTCGCGCACGATCAGCGAGCGGGTCGGCGCGACGATCGCGCTGAAGGCCGAGAACCTCCAGCGGACCGGCTCCTTCAAGCTGCGCGGCGCGCTCGCGAAGCTGTCCGCGCTCGATGCGCGGCAGGCGGCGGCGGGCGTCGTCGCCGGCAGCGCCGGCAACCACGGCCAGGCGGTCGCCTACGCCGCGCGGGCGCGCGGGATCGACTGCGAGGTCTTCATGCCGGTCAACGCGCCGAACCAGAAGATCGACGCCTGCGCCGAGTTCGGCGCGACCGTCCGCCTGGTCGGCGACACCGTCGACGAGACGCTCGCCGCCGCGCGCGAGCGGGCGCGGGAGACGGGCAGGAGCTTCGTCCACCCGTTCGACGACGGCGACGTGATCGCCGGCCAGGGCGGGGTGGGACTGGAGCTGGCGCGCCAGGTCGCCGACCTGAGACTGGTGGTCGTGCCGGTCGGCGGCGGCGGGCTGGTCAGCGGCGTCGCGATCGCGGCGAAGTCGATGCGGCCGGGGATCCGCGTCGTAGGCGTGCAGGTCGACCGCTGCGCGCCGGTGCCGCAGTCGCTCGCGGCCGGCGTGCCGGTCGCCTTCGAGACCGGCGCTCCGACGATCGCCGACGGCATCGCCGTCAAGCGCCCGGGCGAGCTGACCGTCGCGCTGATGCGCAGATGGGTCGACGAGGTCGTCGTCGTGCCCGAGGACGGCGTCGCGGAGGCGATGGTGCTGCTGATGGAGCGGGCGAAGCTGGTCGTCGAGGGCGCGGGCGCGGTCGGCGTCGCGGCGCTGCTGAGCGGCGCGGTCGCACCGGCGCAGAC
>JAEXXR010000668.1 GCA_023405705.1 Actinomycetes bacterium | reverse complement strand
GCCCTCGCCGCCGCGAGCGAGCCGCGGCTCGCGATCCCGGCGCTCGCCGTGATCGCGGCGATCGCCTTCGCCGCCGTCGTCACCGGCGACAAACCGCAGCCGCCGGAGCAGGCAGCGGTCCCGCCGGAGGGCTGCAACGGCTCGACCGCCTACTGCGACCTGCGCCTCGACCAGTACACCTTCGCCGGCACGCACAACTCCTACTCGGCGGCGCAGGAGCCGGGCTGGATGATCCCCAACCAGCGCTTCGGCATCGCCCGCCAGCTCGACGACGGCATCCGCGGCTTCCTGCTCGACGTCCACGTCGGCGAGCAGACCGACCAGCTCGTGCGCACCGACCTCGACGCGGAGGGGATGGACCGCAACAAGGTGACGCGCGCGATCGGCGCCAGAAACGTCGACCTCGCCGACCGCCTGATCGCCCGCACCGGCGCCGGCAGAATCCGCGGCCGCACGCAGCTCTACCTCTGCCACACGCTCTGCGAGCTGGGCGCCGTCCCGGCGCTCGCGCAGTTCCGCGCCTATGCCAGATGGCTCGACGCCAACCCGGGCGAGGTGCTGCTGTTCATGCTCGAGCCGTACGTCCCGCCGAGCGAGATCGAGCGGCTGTTCCGCCAGGCCGGCCTGCTCGACGACGTGCGCGCGCTCGACCGCCAGGCGCCGATGCCGACGCTCGGCGAGCTGGTGAGGGAGAACCGCCGCCTGCTCGTCGTCACCGAGGCCGACGGCGGCGCACCCCCGTGGTACATGCCGGCGTGGTCGTTCTTCCAGGACACGCCGCTCGGCGCCGAGAAGCCGAGCGAGTTCGAGTGCCGGCGCAAGCGCGGCGACGCCGACAGCCCGCTCCTGCTCGTCAACCACTGGATCGACTCGTTTCCGCCGAGCCCCCGCCGCAACCGCGCGATCGCCGACGACTTCCTCGAGCGCCGGCTGGCCGACTGCGAGGCGAAGATGGGCCTGCAGCCGAACGTCGTCGCGGTCGACTTCCACCAGGCGTCCGGCGTCGTCGAGGCCGCGAGACGGCTCAACGACGCATCCGCCGAAGCGGCGCAGAGACTGGAGGCGCTCGACTAGCGTCGGCACGTGTCCGGTTCCCGGCGATCTCGACGCGCTCGCCGGCGAGCGGCTGGCGGCGGGCGACGTGATGGCGGAGCTCGACCGGCAGCTTCCCTCGATCGGCACCCCGGCGGTCGTGATCCAGGGCGACGGCGACGCGCTGGTCAAGCCCGAGATCGGCCGCCGGCTGGCGCGGGAGCTGCCGCGCGCACGCTACGTCGAGGTCCCCGGCGGGCACATGGTCCCCCTCGTCCACCCGGATGTCGTGGCGCAGGCGGCACGATCCTGCGCCGCCGGGTGTGGTACCCATTAAGCGCTCAATGAGCGAACCCGCCCTAGACGAACCTCCCGGTAGCAGTCCCAAGCGCATCCGTCCCAGACGGGTCAGGATGGGTGCGCGATGATCGAACTGCTGCTCCTCCTGCTGGCGCTGGCGCTCGTAATCGCCTGCGGCCTCTTCGTCGCGGCCGAGTTCGCCTTCGTCACCGTCGACCGCGCGTCGGTCGACCGCGCCGCCGAGTCCGGCGACGCGAGAGCGAGAGGCGTCCAGCGCGCGCTGCGCACGCTGTCGACACAGCTGTCGGGCGCCCAGCTCGGCATCACCGTCACGAACCTGCTGATCGGCTTCCTGTCGGAGCCGGCGATCGCGCAGCTGCTGGAAGGGCCGCTCGGCTCGCTCGGCGTCCCCGACGGCGCGACGAGAGGCATCTCGCTGACGCTCGCGCTGCTGCTGTCGACCTCCTTCACGATGGTGCTCGGCGAGCTGGTGCCGAAGAACCTCGCGATCGCGATGCCGCTGCAGACCGCCCGCGCCGTCCAGGGCTTCATGCGCGGCTTCACGCGCGCCAACGGCCTGCTGATCCGCTGGTTCAACGACATCGCCAACGCCATCCTCCACCGCCTCGGGATCGAGCCGCAGGAGGAGCTGGCCTCGGCCCGCTCCGCCGAGGAGCTGACCTCGCTGGTGCGCCGCTCGGCCCAGCAGGGGACGCTGGAGCTGGAGACCGCGACGCTGCTGCAGCGCTCGCTCGCCTTCGGCGACCGCCGCGCCGACGACGTGATGACGCCGCGCGTGCGGATGCGGACGGTCGAGGCCGAGGAGCCGGTGATCCGCGTGATCGAGGCGGCGCGCGAGTCTGGCTTCTCCCGCTTCCCGGTCGTCGGCGACAGCGCTGACGAGGTCGTCGGCATCGTCCACGTCAAGCACGCCGTCGGCGTGCCGCACGAGCGCCGCGACGAGGTGCCGATCTCCGAGGTGATGGTCAGAGCGGTGCTCGTCCCGTCGTCGATCGAGCTCGATCCGCTGCTCGCGATCCTGCGCGAGGGCGGCCTCCAGATCGCCGTCGTCGTCGACGAGTTCGGCGGCGTCGACGGGCTCGTGACGCTGGAGGACGTCGTCGAGGAGATCGTCGGCGAGGTCGTCGACGAGCACGACCGCCGCGACATGAGCGCGCGCAGACGGCCCGACGGCTCGTGGACGCTCTCCGGCCTGCTGCGTCCCGACGAGGCGTCGCGCGCGACCGGCGTGCTGCTGCCCGAGGACGAGGAGTACGAGACGATCGGCGGCCTGATCCAGGACGAGCTGAGCCGCATGCCGGCTGTCGGCGACGAGGTCGTGCTGCAGACGAGAGACCTCGAGGGCCGCCGCTGCGCCGTCACGCTGACGGTCGTGCGCCTCGACGGCCTGCGCGTCGACCGCGTCCTGTTCGAGTCCGAGTGCGTCGACGACGACGAGGACGACGAGCACCGCAACGGCAACGGCAACGGCAACGGCCGCGACCGCGACGACGAGGGGGCGGACGCCTGATGGGCGACCTGTTCGCAATCGGCCTCACCGTCGTGCTGCTGGCGCTGAACGCCTTCTTCGTCGGCGCCGAGTTCGCGCTGATCTCCGCGCGCCGCAGCTCGATCGAGCCGCGCGCGGAGGAGGGCGGCCGCGCGGCGCGGCTGACGCTCTACGCGATGGAGCACGTCTCGCTGATGATGGCCGGCGCCCAGCTCGGCATCACGCTCTGCACGATCGGCCTCGGCGTCCTCGGCGAGCCGGCGATCGCGCACCTGCTGGAGGTGCCGTTCAGAGACATCGGGATCCCGTCGGCGCTCGTCCACCCGATCGCCTTCGCGATCGCGCTCGGCCTGATCGGCTTCCTGCACGTCGTGCTCGGCGAGATGGTGCCGAAGAACATCGCGCTCGCCGGCCCCGACCGCGCCGCGCTCGTGCTGGCGCCGCCGATGGTGCTGGTCGTGAGACTGCTGCACCCGTTCATCGCCTCCTTCAACTGGGTCGCGAACGTGATCCTGAGACTGGTCGGCGTCGACCCCAAGGACGAGGTCGCCTCCGCCTTCACGCGCGACGAGGTCGCCGGCCTGGTCGAGGAGTCGCGCCGCGAGGGCCTGCTCGACCCCTCCGAGGGCCACGTGCTGATCGAGGCGCTGAAGTTCGCCGAGCGCGACGCCACCTCGGTGCTGCTGCCGCTCGACAGCCTGGTGACGGTGCGCGACGACGTGACGCCGGCCGAGGTCGAGCAGCTCGCCGCCTCGACCGGCTTCTCGCGCTTCCCGGTGCGCGACGCCGACGGCGACTTCGTCGGCTACCTGCACCTGAAGGACGCGCTGGAGCTGAGAGAGCGCCACCGCACGCGCCCGATCGCCCAGCGCTGGATCCGCCCGCTGCCGCACGTGCAGGCGACCGACACGCTGCGCAGGGTGCTCGCGACGATGCAGCGCTCCGGCGCCCACCTCGCCCAGGTGCTCGACAGAAGAGGCACGGTCCTCGGCGTCGCGGCGCTGGAGGACGTGCTGGAGGAGCTGGTCGGCGAGATCCGCGACGAGAGCCGCGCGGCGTAGGCCGCGGGCTTTCGGGCGCGTTCGCGCCCGGTCGCTGCTCAGCCCGCGCCGCCGCTCAGTCGGCGCTTCCGCGCCGCAGCAGCAGCGCGGTGCCCAGCAGGCCGCTGAGCAGCGAGCCGGCGAAGATGCCGACCTTCGCGGCGTCGGTCAGCGCACCGTCGGCGAAGGCCAGCTCGGCGATGAACAGCGAGACGGTGAAGCCGATCCCGCCGAGCGCGGCGACGCCGAGCACCTGGCCGCGTGCCATCCCGTCGGGCAGCTTGCCGATCCCCAGCCGCAGCGCGGCGAGCGTCGCGCCGGTGATGCCGAGCAGCTTGCCGAGCACGAGGCCGGCGACGACCGCCCACGTCACCTCGCTGGAGAGCGCGTCGCCGAGCACGCCGCCGCGGAAGTCGACGCCGGCGTTGGCGAGCGCGAACAGCGGCACGATCGCGTAGGCGCTCACCGGGTGGAAGCGGTGCTCCAGCGCCGTCTGGACATCGCGGCCGCGGAAGGGGCGCGCCGGCACCAGCAGCCCGAGCGCGACGCCCGCGAGCGTCGCGTGGACGCCCGACTCGTAGACGGCGATCCAGATCGCCGCCGCGACCGGGAGGTACGCGAGCGGGCGCGCGACCCCGGCGCGCTGCATGACGACGACCGCCGCCATACCGGCGATCGCGAGCGCGACCCACCCGAACGACAGCGCGCTGGAGTAGAAGAGCGCGATCAGCGCGATCGCGATGATGTCGTCGACGATCGCGATCGTCAGCAGGAACAGCCGCACCCCGGCGGAGACGCGGTCGCCGAGCAGCGCCAGCACGCCGACCGCGAAGGCGATGTCGGTCGCGGCGGGGATCGCCCAGCCGCTCGCGCCGTCGCCGCCGGCCGCGATCAGCGTGAAGATCAGCGCCGGCAGCACGACCCCGCCGGCCGCGGCGATCGCCGGCAGCGCGGCGGCGCGGCGGTCGCGCAGCTCGCCGGTCACCAGCTCGCGCTTGATCTCCATCCCGACGACGAAGAAGAAGACGGCCATCAGCAGGTCGTTGACCCAGTGCTGAAGGCTGAGGTCGATCCGCACGTCGCCGATTCCGACGGCGACGTGCGTGCTCCACAGGTCGAAGTAGGCGTCGCTCCACGGGCTGTTCGCCCACGCGACCGCGATCACCGCCGCGAGCAGCAGCAGCGCGGCGCCGCCGACCTCGTCCTGGAGGAAGTCGGTCAGCGGGTCGACGACCTTCGCCTTGACGGCGGCGGTGAGACCGGTCGTCTCGTCGGGGCTCGGCGGCGTGTCGGGGGAGGCGGGCATCGATCCTCTCGGGGCAGGGGTCGGCGGACGCCGACCAGACTTCCCGGCACACCCAGGGGGTCCAGCCTATCGGGTGGCGCGCGGCTCGTCCGGCGAGCGGGCTCAGGTGAGGCGCGGGGGTGCGGGCCGCGCTCAGCCGACCGGGCCGCCGGCCAGCGCCACGACGATGCCGGCGGCGGCGGCGAGCAGCAGCGTCATGACGACGCCGCGTCTGGCGAGCAGCAGGAGGACGGCGCCGGCCGCCAGCACGGCGAC
>JAEXXR010000376.1 GCA_023405705.1 Actinomycetes bacterium | reverse complement strand
GCCTGGAGCTGCTCGACCGCGTCGGCGACCGGCGCCAGCAGCTCCGCCAGGCCGGCGAAGGCCAGCTCGGCCTCGGCCTCGACGGCGCAGGCGCGCAGCACCGTCATCTCGCGCTCCTGCGCGGCCGCGACGGCGGCGGCGCAGAGGGCGGTCTTGCCGATGCCCGCGTCGCCGAGGAGGGCCAGCGCTCCGCTCGCGCCGGACCCTGCCGTCTCGAGCAGTCTCCCGATCCGCTCCAGCTCCGTCTCTCTGCCGATCAGGGTGGTCACCGCGTCCGATGCTAGGCAGCGGATGCGGGAGCTGAGGGCACTCCGCCAGAGCGCGAGGGATACCCCGCAACGAACAGCCGGGGTCGGGGTGGAAAGCGCCGCTGTCAACGTCAGCGCGCCAACCCCGGAGAGCGTCCCGCGCGGGTGGGAAGAGGGGCGGGCGGACGCCTGCGCGCCCGCCCCCCCTCGCTCAGCTCACCCTCTCGCGGCGCGCGGCTTGACCAGCGCGAAGCCGGTCGCGGCCGCTCTCGTCGTCGCGGTCGCGGCGACCGTGACGCGGATCCGGTAGCCCGCGGCCGGCTTCAGCCGCAGCGTCGCGACGGCGCGGCCGGTACGGGCCACTCTCACGCGGGCGACGGTCACGACCCGTCTGCCGATCCGCCGCTGCACGACGACCCGCTTGCCGGCGAGCGCCTTCGGCGCCACGACCGTCACTCTCAGCGTGACCCGCCCGCCGCTGCGGACGGCAGCGGCGGAGGCGCGCAGCTTCACCGCTCTGCGCGTCGCCGCTCTCGCGGCGGGCGCTCTCGGCGCTGGCGCGGGCGGCGTGACCGGAGCGCCGTCGCCCTGCGGCGTTCTGCCGTCGTTGGTCGACGGGGCTGGGGCGGGCGGCTGCGTGATCGGCGGCTCCGGCTGCTCGATCACGATCGGGGCCGGCTCGCTGCCGGGCGCGTATCTCAGCGCCGGCAGCTTGGACGGCAGGACCTGCCCGTCGAAGTGCTGCTCGATCGCGTAGGCGAGGCCGACGATCTTCGCGTCGTCCCAGGCGCGTCCCTGGATCTGCAGGGAGACCGGGAAGCCGTGGTCGTTCTCGCCGACCGGGACGATCACCTCGGGGGCGCCGAAGCTCGACGCCGGCGCGGTCGCGAAGGCGCCGCCGAGCGCGCCCGAGTCGTTGTCGTGGAAGTCGGAGGTGTTGTTCGGGTAGACGACGGCCTCCACGCCGGCGGCGTCCATCCAGGCGGCCAGTCTCGCCTTCGACGCCGTGCGGGCGGCGCGGGCGCCGTCGACCTGCGCCTGCGTCATCGGCACGCCGCTGTACGTCGTGCTGCGGTTGTACGGCAGCTTGCGCGGCGAGGTCTGGACCTGCGCCGGCGTCGTGTACGGCGCCTCCGGGTGGTCGGCGAGCCAGCGGTACCAGCCCTCCGCGCCGAGCGAGCCGCCGGCCGCGTTGGAGGTCGTGCCCGGCTGCGCCGGCATCTCGACGAGCGTCGCGCCGAGCACGCGCAGCTCCTGCAGCGCGTCGTTGGCGACGGCGAGCGTGCCGGGCGTGCCGTAGCTGGTCGTCTCGAACGTCGATCTGAGGTAGCCGATCCGCTTGCCTCTCAGCGCGTCTCTGTCGAGCACGCTGGTCCAGTCCTCGGGCCGGTGTCTGTCGGCGTCGACGGTCGCCTCGTCGTGCGGGTCGGTGCCGGTCGTGTAGTTGAGGATCGTCGCGAGGTCGCGGACCGAGCGGGCCATCGGGCCGGCGTAGTCCTGCATCCACGTCAGCGGCATCACACCGCTGGCGCTCGACATGCCGTCGGTGCCGCGCAGCGCGACGAGGCTGCTCGCGCCCGAGGGCGCGTTGAGCGAGACGCCGGTCTGGCTGCCCATCGCGAAGGCCGCGAAGCTCGCCGCGACCGCGACGCCGGAGCCGCCGGAGGAGCCCTGCGAGGTCGAGGAGGGCTTGATCGCGTTCCACACCTGGCCCCAGGGCGACTCGCTGTGGCGGCCGGAGTTGGCGAACTCGGACATGTTCGCCTTGCCGAGGATGACCGCGCCGGCCTCGCGCATGCGGGCGACCTGGAAGGCGTCTCTCGCCGGCCGGAAGCCCTCGAAGACGAGCGAGCCGTTCGTCGTCGGCATGTCCTTCGTGTCGTACAGGTCCTTGACCGCGACCGGGATCCCGAGCAGGGCGCCCGTCGCGCCCTTCGCGCGGGCGACGTCGGCGGCGCGCGCCTGCTCCATCGCGTCCTCGGCGACGTGGATGAAGGAGTGGAGGCCGAGCTGGCCGGTGTCGTAGGCGGCGATGCGGTCGAGGTAGGCGCGGACGATCTCCTGCGAGGTCGTCTCGCCCGACTCCATGTCGGCCTGCAGCTCCGTCAGCGTCTTGCCGACGACGTCGTAGGGCGAGGAGGTGACCGGCTCCGGCGTCGCTCTGCGCGGCTCCGGCTGCGGCGCGGTGCGGCTCGCGCACGTGACCGCGAGGCCCGGGTCGATCCCGCTCAGGTCCCAGTTGGCCAGCTCGCAGCGGCGGGCGGTCGAGAGGCCGCTCAGGTCGGGCGCGGCGGCGAGCGCGGCGGCGGTCGCGCGGACGGCCTCGATCTGCGTGCCGGCGGCCGGCAGCGTGCCGGTCGTGCCGGTTCTCTCTCTGTTCCCGACCACGACGTAGTGCAGCAGCGATCTCGTCTCGCCCGGCTGGATCGTGAAGCGGCGCAGGAAGCCGTAGAAGTTGGCCTCCATCCCGGTCGTCTCCAGCGGGTTGGCGAACGGGTTGCGGAAGAAGTTGGCGGAGCGCAGCAGCGAGCCGGCGAGGCCGGTGCCGGCCGTGCCGAGCACCGTCGCCGACGGGCCGTTCTGGCTCGGACCGGAGGTCGGCGTCGTGGCGGCGGCCGTCGGCGTCGCGATCTCGACCCAGCTGTCGGCCGAGCTGATCGCGGTGTCGCCGTCGGAGCTGTTGACGACCTCGCTCTGGTTCTCGCCGTTGTTCTGCCCGAGGATGCCGCCGAAGGCGACCTCGACCGTCACCGGCGCCGCTGTGCGGTTGGTGAAGCGGTCGAGGAAGCGGGCGGTGTTGCCGGTGAGGTCGAATCTCAGCTCGCGGGCGACGTCGATCCCGGAGAGGTCGACCGGCGTCGTCGTCTCGAAGCTGTCGAGGCCGTCGTAGCGGAGGCCGAAGCCGCGCAGCAGCTCGCCGTCCATCCGGTGCTTCGGCACCCCGGAGACGCTGACGCGGATGCCGCCGTAGCCGAGCAGCGAGGCGCCGGTCGTGCTGCGGATCGAGCCGGTGTCGAGGCCCGGCATCGCGCCGTCGTTGACCTCCCACCGCTCGTTGTTGGCCGTGGTGACGTAGTTGACCGCGTGCGCGGCCGGCGGGGCGAGCGCGGCGGTGGCGGCGAGCGCCGCGACGGCGCCGAGCACGTGCCGCCGGCGCCGCGAACTGCTGGGGGATCTCATGGAGGTTCAGTCTGCGGAGGACCTCTCAAAGCTCCCATCGACACCTGTCCAACTGATTCACCGTGACGCTTGGACAGGTCCGAAACGGGTGTCACATGGCGCCAGATTGCAGAGGACACCGGCCCGATCCGTCGAAGCCGACCGCGGGACCGGTTCTCACACCGAACGGAAGGGACGACCGTGGTTATCAAGCGTGCGATCGCGGAGGTGCTCGGCACCTTCGTGCTCGTCTTCGGCGGTGTCGGGGCTGCCGTCATCGCCGGCGACAGAATCGGCTTCGCGGGCGTGGCGTTCGCGTTCGGCCTCTCGCTGCTGGCGATGGCCTACGCGATCGGGCCGATCTCCGGCTGCCACATCAACCCGGCGGTCACGCTCGGGCTGCTCGCGCGCGGCAAGATCGGCAGCAGCGAGGCGATCCGCTACTGGGCCGCGCAGGTCTTCGGCGCGATCCTCGCGGCGCTCGTCCTGCTGCTGATCGTGAAGGGCAGAGCGGGCGGCTACGACGC
Source organism: Actinomycetes bacterium (assembly GCA_023405705.1). Next base: position 417 of record JAEXXR010000376.1, on the reverse strand, counting down.
CGGCACCGAGGGCTTCGGCGCCAACGGCTACGGCGAGCACTCGCCCGGCGGCTACCCGTGGGGGGCGGCGTTCGCGGTCGAGGTCGTGCTGACCTTCTTCCTCGTCTTCACCGTGCTCGCGGCGACCGACCGGATCGCCAGCGTCGCCTTCGCCGGCATCCCGATCGGCCTCGTGCTCGTGCTGATCCACCTCGTCGGGATCCCGGTCGACAACACGTCGGTCAACCCGGCCCGCTCGATCGGCCCGGCGCTGTTCGTCGGCGGCTGGGCGCTGGAGCAGCTGTGGCTGTTCATCGTCGCGCCGCTGGCCGGCGCGCTCCTCGCGGCCGCCGTCCACAAGGTCCTGTTCGAGGAGGAGGTCCCGGTCCCGGCCGGCGAGTCGGCCGTCGCCCGCGCCGACAGCGACCAGGTGCCGTT
>JAEXXR010000295.1 GCA_023405705.1 Actinomycetes bacterium | reverse complement strand
CTCCCACACCACGGAGCAGCCGGCCGGCAGCCCGGCGAGGTCGACGTGGAAGGAGGCGACCTCGCCCTCGGCCGCGAGCATCCGCCCGCCGCGCGCCGGCAGCGGGCCGACGACGCGGGCGGTCGCGAGCGACAGCCGGTCGAGCACGTTGCGCGTCACCCGCCCGACGGCCGCGTCGTGGACGGCGGCGACCGGCCAGTCGACGGTCGCGCCCTGGAAGACGATCCCGCCGCGCGGGGTCGTGTAGACGCCCATCGTCGCGGCGCCGCCGGGGCGGAAGCGGAACCAGCCCTCGCCCAGCTCGGCGACGCCGAGGATGAAGAACGACTCGGGCGTCCCCTGCCCGCCGGTCGGGATCGCGAGCCCCGCCTCGCGCGTGAACTCGGCCCCGTCGCACTCGTAGCCGACGAGCGGGTGGTCGGCGTCGGCGCCGAGCACATCCCCGTCCTCCAGGCCGGTGCCTTCGAAGGCCCAGTGGCCGGCGTGCTGGAGCGTGTAGCCGAGCGGCTCGCGCCAGCCGTCCCACCAGCCGCCGGCGTTGTGGATCGAGACGCCGGTCAGCCCGTTCTCGGGCTCGAAGTGGCGCCACTCGTCGGACTGCCAGCGGTCGGCGTCGCGGCTGTGCGGGCCGACCTTGGCGCAGACGATCGCGCTGTCGTCGTCGGCGAAGTGGATGCGGAAGCCGGCGATGTTGCCGCTCAGGAAGGCGACGTTGCCGCCGCGGCGCACGTGCGCCTCGACGTGGTCGCGCATCGCGTCGGACCAGTACTCGTCGTGGCCGACGCTCAGCAGCAGTCGCGTGCCGTCGAGCAGCGACGGGTCGCGGTGGAGGTCGAGGTCGGTGCAGACGTCGAAGGCGTAGCCGTGCCGCTCCAGCCACGCGATGAACGGCGCGTCCCAGTGCGCGAACGTCTGCCGCGGCGAGCTGGGGTCGTGCGCGTCCGGCGGGTCGTTCGGCGCACCGCGCCCGCCGGCGCCGCCGCCGGGCCGCCGCGTCGTCACCTTGAAGCCGGGCTGCGGCGCCTCCCTCGACCACTGCGCCTCGCCGTAGAGCGAGCCGTAGCCGGTCGCGTTGTAGGCGTGGAAGGTCGCCCACGACAGCTTGTAGAGGATCGGCAGCGGCTCGCGCGAGCGGACGACGAACAGCGCCCGCGCGCGGTCGCCCGCGGTCGTCGAGGTGTCGGGCCACTCGACCGAGCCGTCCCCGCGCACCTCGCCGAGCATCGCGACGTAGGCGCCGGCCGGCCAGCCGGCCGGGATCGCGAAGCGGTGCGCCGGCCAGCCCCAGTCCTCCTGCGCCGGGCCGTCGGGCACCTCGGCGCCCGGCAGCTCGCCGCTGCCGAGCGAGCCCATCGGCTCCAGCTCGGCGCCCTGACGGAAGAAGGCGACGCGGAAGGCCGGCGCGTCGGTCGAGACGCACAGCGTCAGCGTCTCCCCCGGGCGCACCGACGGGTCGTGCGGGTAGGCGCGGATCATGCCGTCGCTCCCGGGAAGTGGCAGCGGACGCGGACGCCCGCGACCTCGCGCTCCTCCGGCTCCTGCTCCGTGCAGAGCGCCTGCGCGGCGGGGCAGCGCGGCGCGAACGGACAGCCCGGCGGCCGCTGCACCGGCGACGGCGGCTCGCCGGCGATCCGCGCCAGCCGCTGCCGTCCGCCGTCCGCTCCGTGGCCGCCGGCGCGGGCGATCCGGCTGTGGTCGGGGATCGAGCGCAGCAGCCCCTGCGTGTACGGGTGCTGCGGCGCGCCGAAGACCGTCTCGACCGGGCCGGCCTCGACGATCCGCCCGAGGTACATCACCGTCACGGTGCGCGACAGGTACTTGATCACGCGCAGGTCGTGGGAGATGAAGACGTAGGCGATCCCGAGCCGCTCCTGCAGCTCGACGAGCAGGTTGAGCACCTGCGCCTGGATCGAGACGTCGAGGCCGGAGGTGACCTCGTCGAAGATCACGACGCGCGGCTGCTGGATCAGGGCGCGCGCGACGCTGATGCGCTGGCGCTGGCCGCCGCTGAACTCCGACGGGTAGCGGTCGAGGTCGCTCGCGCGCAGCCCGACCAGCTCGACCGCCTCCGCGACGCGCGCCCGCCGCGAGCGGGCGTCGCCGACGCCGGCGATCTTGAGCGGGTCGGCGAGCACGGCGCCGATCGACATCTTCGGCGGCAGCGAGCCGTACGGGTCCTGGAAGACGTACTGGACCGAGCGGCGCATCCGCTTCCAGTCGTCGTCGGTGACGACCTCGGCGTCCTCGAAGCGGACGCTGCCGCGGGTCGGCCGCTCCAGCCCGACCATCATCCGCGCGAGCGTCGACTTGCCGCAGCCCGACTCGCCGACGACGCCGACGCAGGCGTCGCCGCCGACCGACAGGCTGACGCCGTCGACGGCGTGCAGCGTCGCGCGCGAGAACATCCCGGTGCGCTGCTCGAACTCCTTCACGAGCCCGTCGACCGCGAGCACCTCAGCCATGTGCGACCCCCTCGCCGCCGGCGGCGGCCGGCATGCGCTCTCCCAGCAGGTGACAGCTCGCCGCGCGACCTCCGCCGAGGTCGGTCCAGGCGAGCGGGACCTCGGCGCAGACGCCGTCGATCGCGACGTCGCAGCGGGCCTCGAACGGGCAGCCGGCGCCGAGCGCGCCGAGCCGCGGCGCGCTGCCCGGGAT
>JAEXXR010000292.1 GCA_023405705.1 Actinomycetes bacterium | reverse complement strand
ACCCGGCGCAGCACCTCCCGCTCGGCCGCCGGCCGGCGGCGGCGCGACGGCTCCAGGTCGACGCGGTGCCGCGCCGCGATCGCGACGTGCGCGGGCCGCGTGGCGCGGAGGAAGTGGAGGTCGAGGTCGCGCGACAGCTCCTGGCAGGCGAACACGCCGCGGACGCTGTTGCCCCAGGCGTCGAGGCGCGGCGAGAAGACGGCGATCCCGAGCTGGCCGGGCAGCAGCGCGAGGATCCCGCCCGCGACGCCGCTCTTCGCCGGCAGCCCGACGCGCACCATCCAGTTGCCGGCGGCGTCGTACATCCCGCAGGTCGTCATCACGCTCAGCACCTGCTGCACGAGGCCGCGCTCGAGCGCCCGCTCGCCCGTCAGCGGATGGGCGCCGCCGTTGGCGAGCGTCGCGGCCATCAGGCTGAGGTCGCGGCAGTCGACCGCGACCGCGCACTGGCGGAAGTAGGTCTCCAGCAGCGGGTCCGGGTCGGCGTCGAGGATCCCGCGCGAGCGCAGCATCCAGCCGATCGCGCGGTTGCGGTGCCCGGTCGCCGACTCCGACGCCGCGACCGCCTCGTCGACCTGCAGCTCGCGCCCCGCGAACGACGACAGTCCGGCGACGATCCGCGCCAGCCGCGCATCCTCGCCGTCTGCCGCGCCCGCGCCGGCCCCGCCCGCGCTGCCCGCTCCCGCGCTCGGCCCGCTCGCCACCAACGACGTCGCCGTGATCGCCCCCGCGTTGATCATCGGGTTCAGCGGCCGCCCGGTCTCCGGGTCCAGAGAGATCGAGTTGAAGGCGTCGCCCGACGGCTCGACGTCGATCTTCGCCTCGACCGCCGCGACCCCCGCGTCGGCGAGCGCCATCCCGTAGGCGAACGGCTTCGAGATCGACTGGATCGTGAACGGGACGCGCGTGTCGCCGGCCTCGTAGACGTGGCCGTCGACCGTCGCCAGGCAGATCCCGCACAGGGAAGGGTCGGCCCGGGCCAGCTCCGGGATGTAGTCGGCGACGGCGCCGCCGTCCACCGACCGGCAGCGCGCGAGCAGCTCGTGGAGGTGGTCGTCGATCGCGGTCGCCATCGGGCGGCAGCCTACGTGCCAGATACGACGGCTGATGTTGCGCAGGGGTTGCGCACCGTTGCGCGCGGGTGGGGGGAATTCGTAGCGTTGCGGGGAAGAACAGCGGGACGTGGACCGGAGCGCCGGCCGAAGACCGGCAGAAAAGGAGTGCGAGCGGAATGCAGCTCGGCATGGTCGGACTTGGCCGGATGGGCGCCAACATGGTGCGCCGCCTGATGCGGGACGGGCACACCGCCGTCGCATACGACCGCAACCGGGACGCGGTCCAGCAGCTCGCCGGCGAGGGCGCCACGGGCGCGGCGACGCTGGAGGAGTTCATCGCCAAGCTCGACAAGCCGCGCAACGTCTGGCTGATGGTCCCGGCCGCCGTCGTCGACGCGACGCTCGCCGACCTCGTCCCGCTGCTCGACGCCGACGACACGATCGTCGACGGCGGCAACTCCTACTACCGCGACGACATCCGCCGCGCGAAGCAGGTCGCCGAGCACGGCATCCACTACGTCGACGCCGGCACCAGCGGCGGCGTCTTCGGTCTCGAGCGCGGCTACTCGCTGATGGTCGGCGGCGACGACGCCGCCTTCGCCCGCCTGGAGCCGGTCTTCGCCACGCTCGCGCCGGGCGTCGAGGCCGCGCCCCGCACCCCCGGAAAGACCGGCGACCTCCAGCCCGGCGAGGCCGGCTATCTGCACTGCGGCCCGCCCGGCGCCGGCCACTTCGTGAAGATGGTCCACAACGGGATCGAGTACGGGATGATGGCCGCCTACGCCGAGGGCCTGAACATCATCAAGAACGCCGACGTCGGCCTGCGCAGACACGCGGTCGACGCCGAGACGGCGCCGCTGACCGACCCCGAGGCCTACCAGTACGAGATCGACCTCCCGGCCGTCACAGAGGTGTGGCGCCGCGGCAGCGTGATCGCCTCGTGGCTGCTCGACCTGACCGCGGCCGCGCTCGCCGACGACCACGACCTGGAGAGATTCACCGGCCGCGTCTCCGACTCCGGCGAGGGCCGCTGGACGGCGCTCGCGGCGGTCGAGGAGGGCGTCCCGGCGCCGGTCCTCACGAACGCGCTCTACTCGCGCTTCGCCTCACGCGAGCTGGACCTCTACGCCAACAAGGTCCAGAGCGCGATGCGCTCCCAGTTCGGCGGCCACGACGAGAAGAGAGAGTGACGATGGCGGCGCGCACCGCCGCGCGCGAGCACTGCGACGCGCTCGTCTTCTTCGGCGCGACCGGCGACCTCGCCTACAAGCAGATCTTCCCGGCGCTGCAGTCGATGGTCAGACACGGCACGCTCGACGTGCCGGTGATCGGCGTCGCGAAGGCCGGCTGGGGCCTGGAGGACCTGAAGAGACGGGCGCACGACTCGCTCAGCGAGCACGGCGGCGTCGACCCCGACGCCTTCGAGCAGCTCACCGGCCTGCTGCGCTACATCGACGGCGACTACGCCGACCCGGAGACGTTCGCGGCGCTGCGCCGCGAGCTGGGGGAGGCGAGACGGCCGCTGCACTACCTCGCGATCCCGCCGGTCCTGTTCGGCACGGTCGTCGAGGCGCTCGGCAGCTCCGGCAGCGCCGACGGCGCGCGCGTCGTCGTCGAGAAGCCGTTCGGCCGCGACCTCGACTCCGCCCGCGCCCTGAACGGCACGCTCGCGAGCGTCTTCCCCGAGTCGCGGATCTTCCGCATCGACCACTACCTCGGCAAGGAGCCGGTCGAGAACCTCCTCTACTTCCGCTTCGCGAACGCCTTCCTGGAGCCGATCTGGAACCGCGACCACGTGCGCAGCGTCCAGATCACGATGGCCGAGTCGTTCGGCGTCGCCGGCCGCGGCGCCTTCTACGAGCAGGCCGGCGCGATCCGCGACGTCGTCCAGAACCACATGCTGCAGGTGCTGGCGCTGCTGGCGATGGACGCGCCGAGCCCGCACGCGCACGACGGCGTCCGCAACGAGAAGGCGCGGCTGATGGACTCGATCCGCCCGCTCGCGCCCGACGACGTCGTCCGCGGCCAGTTCGACGGCTACCGCGACGAGCCGGGCGTCGCGCCCGACTCGACGGTCGAGACGTTCGCGGCGGTGAGAGTGGCGGTCGACAACTGGCGCTGGGCCGGCGTCCCGTTCCTGATCCGCGCCGGCAAGCAGCTGCCGGTCACCTCGACGGAGGTGCTCGTCACCTTCCACCACCCGCCGGAGACGATCTTCGACGCCGAGGCCGACACCCAGCGCAACCACGTCCGCTTCACGCTCAGCCCGGACGTCGAGCTGGCGATCGGCGCGCGCGCGAAGGTGCCGGGCGAGGCGATGGTCGGCGAGGACGTCCAGTTGGTGGCGCAGCGCTTCGAGCCGCAGGCGCTGCCGCCGTACGAGCGTCTGCTCGGCGACGCGATGCGCGGCGACCAGACGCTCTTCGCCCGCGAGGACACGGTGGAATCCGCTTGGCGGGTCGTCGGTGCCATCCTGGGAGACACGACCCCGCTTCACCCCTACAGACCGGGTACCTGGGGACCGGCGGAGGCCGACCGCCTCCTGCCGCACGACGACTGCTGGCACGAACCGAGAGGAACTTCACGATGACTCCCACCAAGGCGCTCCACGATCTCGGCCAGAGCCTCTGGATCGACAACATCACGCGCGACATGCTCGGCGACGGCACGCTCGCCGCCCACATCAACGAGCGCAGCGTCACGGGCCTGACCTCCAACCCGACGATCTTCGACAACGCGATCGGCGGCGGCGACGCCTACGACGAGGCGATCCGCGCCTCCGCGGAGGCCGGCAGAAGCGGCGAGGAGGCGTTCTTCGACCTCGCGCTCGACGACATCACGCGCGCCGCCGACCTCTTCCGCCCGATCCACGACAAGACGGCCGGCGTCGACGGCTTCGTCTCGCTGGAGGTCTCGCCGCTGCTGGCGCGCGACACCGCGGCGACGCTCGCGCAGGTGAAGGAGCTGCACGCGCGCGGCGACCGGCCCAACCTCTTCATCAAGATCCCCGGAACCCCCGAGGGCCTGCCGGCGATCGAGGAGGCGATCTTCGCCGGCATCCCCGTCAACGTGACGCTGCTGTTCGACGCCAAGCAGTACCTGGCGGCGGCCGACGCCTACCTGAGAGGGATCGAGCGCCGCGTCGAGGCCGGCCTCAACCCGCACGTCGAGTCGGTCGCGTCGATCTTCATCTCGCGCTGGGACGTCGCGGTCAAGGACTCCGCGCCCGAGGGCTACAGGAACCGCCTCGGGATCGCGGTCGTCCAGCAGGCGTACGTCGCCTACCTGGAGCTGGTCGCCTCCGAGCGGATGCAGCGGCTGATGAACGAGGGCGCGCGGCCGCAGCGGGCGCTGTGGGCGTCGACCGGGACGAAGGACCCGGAGGCCTCCGACACGCTCTACATCGAGGCGTTCGCCTCGCCGCTGACGGTCAACACGATGCCGGAGAAGACGCTGCTCGCCTTCCACGACCACGGGAAGGTCGGCGAGCCGCTCGCCCGCGACGGCGGCGACTCGGCCGACGTGCTCGCCGCCTTCGAGCAGGCCGGCATCTCGGTCGACGCGCTCGCCGAGCGGCTGCAGGCCGAGGGCGCCGACGCCTTCGTCAAGTCGTGGAGAAGCCTGCTGGAGCGGATCGCCGACAAGAGCAAGGCGCTGGCGGCGTGAGCGGGGCGGCGACGGACGCGGCCTGGGCCGCGCTGGAGCGCCATCGCGACGAGCTGGGACCGGTCGACCTGCGCGAGACCTTCGCGCAGGATCCCGGCCGCGGCGAGCGGCTGACCGCGGAGGGCGCCGGCCTCTACCTCGACTACTCCAAGCAGCTGATCACCGACGAGACGGTGCAGCTGCTGCTCGCGCTGGCCGATGCCGCCGGCGTCGCCGCGCGCCGCGACGCGATGTTCGCGGGCGAGAAGATCAACGTCAGCGAGGGACGGGCGGTGCTGCACACCGCGCTGCGCGCCCCGCGCGACGCGGTGATCGAGGTCGACGGCGAGAACGTCGTCCCGGCCGTCCACGCCGTGCTCGACAAGATGGCCGCGTTCTCCGAGCGGGTCCGCTCGGGGGAGTGGAAGGGCCACACCGGCAAGCCGATCAGAGCGGTCGTCAACATCGGCATCGGCGGATCGGACCTCGGCCCGGCGATGGCGACGATCGCGCTCGCGCACGAGGCCCAGCGGGACATCACGAGCCGCTTCGTCTCCAACGTCGACGGCAACGACTTCGCCGAGAAGACGCGCGACCTCGACCCCGAGGAGACGCTGTTCGTCGTCTCCTCGAAGACGTTCACGACCCTGGAGACGCTGACCAACGCCCACACCGCGCGCGACTGGCTGCTGTCGGCGCCGGCGTTCGGCGGCGACGAGTCGGCGGTCGCCAAGCACTTCGTCGCGGTCTCCACGAACGCCGCCGAGGTCGCCAGATTCGGCATCGACACGGACAACATGTTCGAGTTCTGGGACTGGGTCGGCGGCCGCTACTCCTTCCCGTCGGCGATCGGCCTGTCGCTGATGGTCGCGATCGGGCCGGAGCGGTTCCGCACGATGCTCGCCGGCTTCCACGCGATGGACGAGCACTTCCGGTCGGCGCCGTTCGAGCGGAACCTGCCGGTGCTGCTCGCGCTGGTCGGGATCTGGAACGGCAACCTGCTCGGCCACGAGACGGTCGCGGTGCTGCCCTACGACCAGTACCTGGCGCGCTTCACGGCGTACCTGCAGCAGCTGGAGATGGAGTCCAACGGCAAGCACGTCGATCTCGACGGCAACCCGGTCAGACGCGACACGGGCACGATCGTCTGGGGCGAGCCGGGCACCAACGGCCAGCACGCCTTCTACCAGCTGATGCACCAGGGGACGCGGATCGTGCCGGCCGACTTCATCGGCTTCGTCCACGCCGCCAACCCGCTCGGCCGCCACCACGACCTGCTGGTCGCGAACCTGTTCGCCCAGACCGAGGCGCTCGCCTTCGGCCGCACGGCCGAGGAGATCGCGGCGGAGGGCGGACCGGCCGAGCAGGTCCCGCACCGCGTCACGCTCGGCAACCGCCCGACCAACACGATCCTCGCCGACCGCCTCGACGCCGGCACGCTCGGCGCGCTGGTCGCGCTGTACGAGCACAAGGTGTTCGTCCAGGGCGCGATCTGGGGCATCGACTCGTTCGACCAGTGGGGCGTCGAGCTCGGCAAGAAGCTCGCCAACGCGATCATCCCCGAGCTGGAGTCGGAGGCCGAGCCGCAGCTCTCCCACGACTCCTCCACCAACGCCCTCATCCGCCGCTACCGCGCCCGCCGCGGCGGCTGACGCTGGATCGCGGGTCCGGCCGGTGCGCCTTCGCGGTGCGCCGGCCGGGGTCAGCCGCGGCCGAGCACGAGGTCGATCCCGGACAGCACCAGCTGCAGATCGCCGTCCGGCAACCGTCCGACCCGCTCCTCCAGCAGGACCCGGTCTACGGTCGAGATCTGCGAGACGTTCGCGACCGAGTCCTTGGGCAGGCCGGTGCGATCCCGGGCGAGCAGGACGTTGCCCGGCGCGGCGGCGAGCCGGACGTTGCTGGTGAGCGGCACGATCACCGCGGTCGCGATCCTGCTGGCGTTGAACGCGTCGCCCTGGACCACCACGACGGGTCGGCGGAAGCCGGGCGCCGAACCGACCGGCTCCTCGAGCGACGCCCAGCAGACGTCGCCCTGCGAGATCACCATTCGCTGTTCGACAGCGTGCGCCGCGCGGCTTGCGCGGCAAAGCTCCGCTGCTCGGCGGCCAGCTCGTCGGCGACCTCGTCGAGCGCCTTGGTGACGGCGGCGGTGTCGCGCCGCGCGACGTAGTCGGCGAGCGCCTCGCGATAGACCTCGCTGCGGCTCTTGCCGAGCCGGTCGGCGAGTGCGTCGGCGCGATGGAAGAGGTCGTCGGGGATCGAGACGGCGGTCTTCATACCCAAAGTATAACCCGGCACGCTGGGTGCCGACACGGCGATGGCCCGGCGTGCCGCATGCGCGCCGGGCGATGGGGGATCATCCTCGCCATGGCACGGACGCTGGTCGCTCGCGGGGAGGAGATCGCCGCTCTGGACGCCGCGCTCGAAACGGCCGCTGCCGGCAGCGGGTCGTTGACGTTGATCGAGGGCCCGGCCGGGATCGGCAAGAGCGCGTTGCTCGACCACGTGCGGGGGCGAGCGGGTGAGCTGGGCGCGGGGGAGGCGCAGGGCGCGTCGGGCTCGTGGGGCGATGCGCGCGGCGCGCACGCGTCGTCGGGTGCGGCGAGCGAGCAGGGCGCGCTCGTCCTGGAGGCGCGCGCGAGCGAGCTGGACCGGGCGTTCGGCTTCGGGGTCGTGCTGCAGCTGTTCGACCCGCTGCTCGCCGCCGCCGGTCCCGAGCGACGCGAGCAGCTGCTGTCGGGCGCCGCCGGTCACGCCGCGCTCGTGCTGGCGC
>JAEXXR010000716.1 GCA_023405705.1 Actinomycetes bacterium | reverse complement strand
GCGCGGGCCTGCCCTGAGCAGCGCGCCGAGCGGCGCGGGCGGGGGACCGCCGGGTGAGGTGAGGGAAGCCGTCCTGACCGCCCGCGGCATCCGCCATCGGCCCGGGGGACCGCACGGGGCGGTCGTGCTCGACGGGGTCGAGCTGGCGCTCCACGCGGGCGAGCGGGTCGCGGTGATCGGGGCGAGCGGCGCGGGGAAGACCGTGCTCGTCGAGCTGCTCGCAGGACTGGCCGAGCCGGACGAGGGGGCGATCGAGTGGGGCGCCGCGAGCGCGACGCCTGGCGAGATCGGCGAAGGGCTCGCGTCGGACGGGGATGCCGATTCCGGCACGGGCAGCGGCGAGGGCGTGCGGCGCCCGGCGCACGCGCACGTCCGCCTCGCAGGCCAGGACGCCCACCTGTTCGCCACGTCGATCGCGAACAACGTGCGGATCGGGGCGCCGGGAGCGGATGACGCGACGGTCGAGGCCGCGTTGCGGGCGACCGGGCTCGGGCCTTGGCTCGACGGGCTGCCGGACGGGATCGACACGCTCGTCGGCGAGGAGGGGTTCGCCGTCTCCGGCGGGCAGCGTCAGCGGATCGCGCTCGCGCGCTGCCTCGTCTCGACCGCGCCGCTGCTGCTGCTCGACGAGCCGACGGCGATGCTCGACCCGCCGGCCGCCCACGCGTTCCTCACCGACCTCGACCGCGCCGCCGGCGATCGCGGCGTCCTCGTGGTCACCCACGAGCGCCTCGGCCTCGACGCCTTCGACCGCGTGCTCGAACTGCGCGACGGCCGCCTCCACGACGTACCGCGCTGAGCGTCGCCGCGGGAGCGGCGCTCGCGGGCGCGCGCTCGCGGGCGGGTTGGAGAAGGCCTGCGGATCCGCCGTGAACGGCAGCGTTTTGCGCAAAAGATCTCTTGGTGACCATTTGACATTTGCACGCAGTGCCCATAAATTCACCCACCATCGAGAGACGGCGGAGCGAGCGGTGTCACCGTCACAGCCCCGCCGGACCGGCGCGTGGAGAAGGAGAACCGGATGAGGGAGTCGTGCAGGTGCTGAAAGCGAGCGGCAGATTGGAGATCGAGTACACCTCGACCGCCGAGCAGGTCGCCGGCGCGCTGCGGGAGGCGATCCTGCAGGGCGACCTCGCCCCGGGCGAGCCGCTGGAGGAGACCGCCTGCGCGGAGACCTTCGGCGTCTCCCGCAACACGGTCCGCGAGGCGATCCGCGAGCTGGCCCGCGGCGGCCTGGTGATCCAGTCGCGCCGCCGCCCGGCGGTCGTGACGCAGCTGACCGAGCAGGACGTGCGCGAGATCTTCGAGCTGCGGCGGATCGTCGAGTTCAGCGCGGTCGAGATCGCGGCCGGCTCCGACGCCGACTACTCCGACGTGGAGGCCGCGCTCGACGACCTCGTGCTGCTCAGCGGCACGAAGGAGTGGCGCCGCCTGGTCGAGGCCGACGCCGCCTTCCACACCGCGATCGCCGGGCTGCCGCGCAACCAGCGGCTGTCGCGCACCTACGACACGATCCAGACCGAGGTCCGCCTCTGCCTGTCGCTGACCGATCGCTGGGACACCGACCCGGCCGACCAACTCCGCCAGCACCGCGAGCTGGCCGAGAAGCTGATCGCGGGCGACGTCGCCGGCTGCAAGAGACTGCTGAAGGCGCACATCGACGACGCCGAGTCGCGCGTCCTGGGCGTGCTCGCACGCGCCGAGGAGCGCACCAGCACCAGCGGCGGCACGAGCGCCGAGGGAGGGAGAGCCTGATGTTCCGCATCGGCGTCGACATCGGCGGCACCTTCACCGATTTCACGGTGGTGGACGAGCAGGGCCGCTTCACGCTCTACAAGGAGCCGACCACCCCGGACGAGCCGACCCGCGCGATCGAGCAGGGCCTCGCCGCGGTCGCCGAGCGGATGGGCATGGAGCAGGCCGAGTTGCTCGCCCGCACCCGCCTGTTCGTGCACGGCACGACGATCGCGACCAACCAGGTGATCCAGCGCAACGGCCCGGAGATCGGCCTGCTGTGCACCGAGGGCTTCCGCGACGTGCTCTACCTGCGCGACGGCTTCAAGCCGGAGCGCTTCAACATCCGCCTGCCGCACCCGGTCGAGTTCGTCGAGCGCTCGCTGCGGCTCGGCGTCAGCGAGCGGATCGGCCCCGACGGCGCCGTCCGCACCCCGCTCGACGAGGACGCGGTCCGCCAGGCCGCCGCGACCTTCCGCGAGCGCGGCGTCAGAGCGGTCGCGGTCGCCTTCCTGTGGTCGATCGTCAACGACGCCCACGAGCGCCGCGCCGCGGCACTGCTCGCCGAGGAGCTGCCGGGCGTCCACGTCCTCACCTCCGCCGACGTCCTCCCGGAGATCCGCGAGTGGGAGCGCACCTCGGCGACCGTGCTGTCGGCCTACATCGCGCCGGGGATCGACGAGTACCTGCGCCGGCTGGAGCGGATCCTCGACGAGGCCGGCCTGCAGCGCCGCCCGCTGATCATGCAGATCAACGGCGGCTGCGCGTCGGTCGAGGAGATCCTCCACCGGCCGGTCTACGCGCTCGGCTCCGGCCCGGCGGCGGCCCCCGCGGCGGCGCTCAACGACGCGCTCGCGCTCGGGATCCGCGACCTGATCACGGTCGACATGGGCGGCACGAGCTTCGACGTCGCGCTGATCCGCGACGGCCGTCCGGCGATGTCGCGCACGATCCAGGTCGACATGCAGCCGATCGGCGTCGCCGCGGTCGACGTCCACTCGATCGCGGCCGGCGGCGGCTCGATCGCGCACGTCGACGACGGCGGGATGCTGCGCGTCGGCCCGCAGAGCGCGGGCGCCGCGCCCGGTCCCGCCTGCTACGACACGGGCGGCGAGCGCCCGACCGTCACCGACGCGAACGTGACGCTCGGCTACCTCGACCCGGACGCCTTCCTCGGCGGCCGTCGCAGGCTCGACGCCGGCCGCTCGCGCGCGGCGATCGACCGCGACGTCGCGGAGCCGCTCGGCCTCGACACGACCACGGCGGCGGCGGGGATCATCCGCGTCGTCACCGAGAACATGGTCAGCGCGGTGCGCGCCGTCTCGATCGAGCGCGGCATCGACCCGCGCGGCTACACGCTCGTCTGCGGCGGCGGGGCCGGCGGCCTGCACGCGGCGCGGCTGGCGCGCGAGCTGGGGATGGCGCAGGTGCTGATCCCGCGCGCGGCCGGCACGCTCTGCTCCTACGGCATGACCGTCACCGACGTCCGCCACGACCACGTGCGGCCGCTTCACACGACCTCGGAGGCGGTCGACTGCGCCAGGCTCGACGCGCTCTTCGCCGAGCTGGAGCAGGAGGCGCGCGAGTCGCTGGCGCGCGACGGCTTCGCGCCGGAGCAGATCGTGCTCGAGCGCCAGGTCGACACGCGCTACCACGGGCAGGTCTACGAGCTGACGGTGCCGGTGCCGACGCGGGACGCGTTCACGCCCGCCGACGTGGCGGAGGTCGCCGCCGGCTTCCACGAGGAGCATCGCCGCCAGTTCACGTACTCGCGACCGGAGATGGCGGTGGAGTTCCTCCACTGGCGCGTGGTCGCGGTCGGGCGGATCCCGCTGGCGAGCGCGCCGGCGCAGGAGACGGAGGAGGTCGTCCACGTCCAGACCGGCATGCGCGACGCGTACGTGCCGGAGCTGGGAGGGATGGCGCCGGTCGCGGTCGTGGAGGCGGCCGCGCTGGTGCCGGGAGCTGTCGTGAGGGGGCCCGCGGTGATCGAGTCGGACACCACCACGGTGCTGTTGAACCCGGGGGATCGGCTTTCCGTCACGCACGACGGGACGCTCGTGATCGACGTTGAGCGGCCGGAGGGCGCAGGCGCGCTCGCCGGAGCCGCGGCCGGTGCGCAGGGCGCACCGGCGCTGCAGGACTGACGTTTCCCTCGGCGGGAGGGTGAATTCATTCACCTGAACCGCAGGTCGCAGTAGGAGAAAGGACGAGACGATGGGTCGAGTGACGGCGGCCGCCACCCGCGGCTGCGCGGTCGGCGCTGCGCTGGTTGCGCTGGCGC
>JAEXXR010000706.1 GCA_023405705.1 Actinomycetes bacterium | reverse complement strand
GTCCCGGTCAGCGCGCCCGCGGTCCCGGCGGGTGCCGGGGCGGTCGCCGCGGGCGGCAACCGCGGCGTCGAGGGACGGATCGCCGAGCTGGAGGACGCCCTGCGCGGCCTGCGCGCCGAGCTGTCGGAAGGAGGGGAGCGGCCGCGATGAGCAGCCGCCCCCACTGTCCCGGTCGGTCAGGCGGCCGCTTCGGCGGCGCGCGCCGCGGCCTGCTCGAGCTTCGAGAGGTCCGGCGCGTACCCGTGCAGCTCGTGCGCAAGGAACTCTCTGAAGAGACGGTGCTCGGGACCGTGGTAGTCGGAGGAGCCGGTCGTCAGCAGCCCCAGCTCGGCGCAGCGGTCGGCGAGCAGCTTCGTCTGCTCGGCGTCGTGCGTCGGGTAGAAGACCTCGACGCCGTCGACCCCGGCCGCGGCGAAGCGGTCGATCGCGCCGAGCACCTCGTCGGCGGAGTCGATGTCCCAGAAGGGATGCGCCCAGATCGCGAGGCCGCCGGCCTCGTGGATCCACTCGATCGCCTCGAAGACGGTCGGATGCGTGCGCGCGAGGTATCCGGGCGTACCGGGTATCAGGTAGGCAGGGATGAACGAGGACACGTCATCGTGCCCTTCCCGCGCGAGCCGCTCCGCGTTGTCCGGGTGGATCAGCACCGCCTGCGCGAGATGGGGACGGCCGATCGGCTTGCCGGCCTCGCGCCGGGCGGCGAGCGGCGCGTCGTCGACGGCGAAGCCGAGCTCGTTCAGCTTCGCGGCCATGCGCTCCGCGCGCAGCTCGCGGTCGGCGCGGGCGGCCAGCAGCCGCTCGCCGAGGACGGGGTCGCGATGGTCGATCCCGTAGCCGAGCACATGCAGGTCCTCGTACTTTCCGTCGACCGCGGAGATCTCCGTGGCCGGGACGATCGCGACGCCGTGTCGGGCCCCCGCGGCGATCGCCTCGTCGAGGCCGTCGATCGTGTCGTGGTCGGAGAGCGCCAGCAGTCTCACGCCCGCTGCGGCGGCGTTGGCCACCACCTGCTCCGGCGGCAGGACGCCGTCGGAGTGGAGCGAGTGGGATTGCAGGTCGAAGGTCGGCTTCGTCATGGCCGGTCACCCTATCGGTCGTGTGCGGACCGGCTGCCGCCCGGCGCACGCGCAGGTCGAGCAGCGGCGACGAGGAAGGAACGATGATGACGAGTGCCAACGTCACCTGGCACGAGGGGGCCGTCGGCCGCGCGGAGCGCTGGCAGTCGCTCGGCACCCGCGGGGCGACGCTCTGGTTCACCGGTCTGCCGGCCTCGGGCAAGTCGACGGTCGCGGCCGCCGTCGAGGCCCGCCTCGTGCGCGAGGGGCGCGCCGCCTACCGGCTCGACGGCGACAACCTGCGCCACGGCGTCTGCGGCGACCTCGGCTTCTCCGCCGAGGACCGCGAGGAGAACGTCCGCCGCACCGCCGAGGTGGCGCGGCTGCTCGCCGACGCCGGCACCGTCGCGATCGTCTCCGTCGTCTCGCCGTTCGCCGCCGGCCGCCAGGCCGCCCGCGCCCTGCACGAGCGCGACGGCCTCCAGTTCGTCGAGATCTTCGTCAACACGCCCGTCGAGGAGTGCGAGCGGCGCGACCCGAAGGGCCTCTACAGGCGCGCCCGCGCCGGCGAGCTGCAGGGGATGACCGGGATCGACGCGCCGTACGAGGCGCCGCAGGAGCCCGACGTCGAGCTGCTGTTCGGCTGCGACGTCGGCGACGCGGTCGAGCAGGTGCTCAGCGCGCTGGATCCGGTCGCCGCCGCAGCGCCAGGTACGCGGCACGGGCGCTGAAGGTCTCGCGCATCTGCGCGGTGACCTCGTCGAGGAACTCCTCGCGGTAGGCGCCGTCGGTCAGCACCGCGATCGCGTAGTAGAGCCCGGACAGCGCCGCGATCGCGCCGGCGACCCGCAGCAGCTCGGCGGTCAGCAGCAGCGGCACGTCGAGCAGCGTGACGGAGACGAGCGCCTCGCCGGCCTCGCCGGTCCACGCTCTCGCCACCTCGGCGTCGATCACGATCATCCCGAAGGCGACGAAGAAGGCGCCGATCGCGACCGTCACGACAGCGATCTGGAGGCCGTGGCTGATCAGCAGCACGAGGCCGACGTTGGCGCGCTGGCGGCGCGTGAGCGGGGGTGCGGGCGGATCGCCGGGCGCGTCGCCCGCGCCGTCTCCGTCCGCGGCGGCGAGCACGTCGCGCTCCAGCCGCTCGACCTCGCGCGGGACGCGCGCGGCGAGGAAGGCGGTGGCGACGAGCGCCAGCAGCGCGCCGACGGCGAGCAGCGTCGCGGTCGTGCGGCCGGAGAAGACCTGCCACATCTCCGCGTTGATGAACAGCACGAGCGCGAAGATCAGCAGCAGCGGGATCGCCCGCGCGAGCAGCAGCAGCGAGCGCGCCAGCTGGCCGGTCAGGCGCCGCGCCGCCCACACGACGATCGCGCCGATCCCGAAGCCGTAGAAGAGCGCGACCAGGCCCAGCAGCGCGAGGTTGAAGGGGATCACCGCGAGGCCCCAGCCGCCGTGGAAGATCCCCTGCACGACCGCGGGCAGCAGCACGAAGACGGCCAGCTCGACCGGCCCGATCGTCTCCGGGATCGCGAGCGCCCGGCGCCCGCGGGCGCGGTTGACGAGCGCCACCGAGCCGAGCGTGAGCGCCAGCGCCGCAGCGAGAGCGCCGAGGTTGGCGTACCACGCCCAGTCGACGTCGAGCGCGCCGATCAGCTCGGCGATCAGCACGAGCGCCAGCAGCGGGAAGGCACGGTTGAAGACGTCCTCCCGCGCCGAGAAGTCCTCGATCAGCAGCGGCAGCCCGGCGCGGCGGAACTGCCGCTCGTAGGCGGAGAGCTGCTCGTCGCGGGCACGCGCATCGTCCATCGGGCCTGGATTCGCGCTCGGCCGCCGTGGACCTGCGCGGGAGCGATCCCACATCCCTCTGGTAGACCGGTCAAGTATGAATCGCTACGCTCCAAGTATGAAAGCGGTGGTATCCGAGAAGGGGCAGGTGACGATCCCGAAGGCGCTGCGCGACCGCCTCGGGATACGTCCCGGCGAGGTGCTCGACTTCGAGGCCGAGCGTGGGCGGCTCGTGGCCCGCAAGCGGCTGGCCGAGGATCCGGTCGACGCGGTCTACGGGATCCTCGACACCGGCGCCTCGACTGACGTCCTGCTCGCGGAGCTGCGCGACGGCGCATGATCACCGCCGTGGACACGAGCGTGCTGCTCGACGTCTTCGGCGGCGACCCGGTCCACGGCGAGTCGTCGCGCATGGCCTTGAAGGCGTGCCTGCGCGACGGGGCGCTCATCGCCTGTGACGTCGTCTGGGCGGAGACCGCGGCCTGCTTCCCCACCGACCGGCGCGCCGCCGACGCGCTGGGACGGCTGGGCGTCCGCCTCTCGCCGCTCGACGAGGAGGCGTCGTTCGCGGCGGCCGGCGCGTGGCGCGCATACCGCAGAGCGGGCGGGAGACGCGCGCGCGTGATCGCCGACTTCCTGATCGGCGGCCACGCGGCCGTCCACGCCGATCAGCTGCTCACGCGCGACCGCGGCTTCTCGCGCAGGCACTTCAGAGGGCTGCGGCTGCTCGACCCGTCCCGCTGACGGCTCGCGAGGACATGGCACGATTGAGGAGGGTCCCCCTTTCGGGCGGGGGGTGCGGGGCGCTTACCTGCGGGGGTCATCCCCCTCTCCAAAGGATTCACCGTGCTTGCAAGAACCCGGCGCGCGCTGCCCCTCGCAGTCGCCCTCTCCCTGCTCGGCGCCTCCACCGCGAGCGCCGCCGGCTCGATGGCCGTCACCTTCGACGTCTCCAAGAACGTCAACGTCGAAGGGGATCAGGCGCAGAGACACGGCTGGATGGAGACGACCGTCAGAGGCCACAAGCCGCTTGAGTTCGTCGTCGTGAAGCTGAAGCCCGGCAAGGACAGCGGCTACTTCGCCAACAACGCCTACAAGCAGACCGTCAAGCAGCTGTCTAGCTGGGGGACGCTCGTGATGGCCGGCGTCACGCGTCCGGGCCAGCCGCATGTCGTCACCGCCAACCTGACGCCGGGCTGGCACTCGATCGTGATCCGCGGCAAGGACGGCTACGTCCCCGGCGGCTTCACCGCGGGCGCCGTCGCCAACGGCGAGGTCGCGCCGGCCCCGGGCGCGGTCGTCTCGCTGCGCGACAGCGCGATCACCGGTCCGGGCCAGTTGAGAGCCGGCGAGTCGCTCGGCGTCTACAACGCGGGCGGCCAGGTGCGCGACCTGAGAGTGGCGAGACTGGCGAAGGGCCAGAGCGTCGCGCAGGCCAACAGACTGCTGCGCACGAGAAGAGCGAGAGAGGTCCGCTGGGCCGGCGCGCCGCGCACCCTCGTCGGCTGGATCTCGCCGAGAGTCGACAACGTGATCGTCCCGAGACTGGCCCGCGGCAGATGGCTGCTGATCTCCACCGGCGCCGACGGCCGCGCGGTCACGAGAGCGGTGACGGTCGGCTGAGGCGCGGCCTCGCGTCTGACGGTCCGGCGGTCGGCCACGGCCGCCGGACCATCGCTGCAACTGCGCTGTTCACAGACTCAACAGGCGAGCAGCACTATCGATGTTGCCTAGGACTCAGCAGTCCTCATCTGGTTCCGACGATCGGCCCGAGCGAGGTGTAATGTCGTGAGGGCTTGGCCGGCCACAAGCATTGGCCGTCGGCTCAGCGCGGGACCGGGGGCCGATGCGGGGGGTGGGTCGTTCGGCTGCGCTGGGGTTTCGAATTGGAAGTTGTCCAGTGGGACGAGGACGCCTGAAACGCTCATCTGAGAACTGCGGCAGTCGAGATGGGTAGCGACATCGCTCGCGAGCGCGCGCGATCCGGCTTGGTCTACGTCGTCGAGGGAGCGGAGCCGGACGGACAGGCCTTCTATGAGGCGAGTTGGTACGCGGTCGAGGTGGAGGAGTTCCGACGCGCGAGCGCAGTCGAGGTGACTGTCGGCGACATATGGGAGGAGCCGTCGGGCCACGCCGTGCGCGAGACGTCGAGCAAGTCGTTCAGCGAACCGCCGTTCACGAGCGGGAAGATCTTCGCGGGCACATGGCGCGAGCGGTTCGACCGCGTGCTGGATGACGCTGCCGCTCGCCGAACCGACATCGATTCGCTGCGCGTCGCGTTCGAGAAGCACGGTCTGTTCGCCGGGGAAGACGAGCTCGGCTCCGGAGCGGCCTGCGCCCATGAGCTGCTGGCGCTGTTCGACTACACATCTCGCCGCGACGCCGTCGCCTTCCTGCTGGCGCGGTACGACGCGGAGAGGATTGCGTCGATCTCGGTGATGCAGCACGATGGTGTCGTGCTGTTCGATTGAGGTGGGTGCGCCCTTGAACTGGCCTGAACGATGGCGACGCGCCTGCACGGCAGCGGATCGACTCGATGCGAGCGCGGGCGGGATGGCGGCGGTCGCGGTCGACGGCGACCGCGCGGTGGCGCTGGAGGTCTCGGACGACGTCGCGCGGTTGCTCCCGCTGGAACGGCGTGCCGGTGGATGGGTGGTGGGGGACGATCCGGTCATAGAGCCGATGAAGTTCCTGGTGCACAGCGACCGCGCCGCGGTCGAGTGGAGCATCGGGCCGTTGAAGGTGACGACGGCCGGACGGACGACGTGGATGTTCGCTGGAGGGCTCGCCGATCCCTCGCCGCGGATCGGTGCTCGCGTCGGTGATCGTTCGACGCTGGGAGCGGTTAACGGGGACTGCTTCGCAGCGGTCGTCACGGACGCGCCGACCGCGGCGAAGGAGATCGTCCTGTCCGGGCTGCCCGCCGACAGCGAAGAGCCGCTCTGGACGATCGCGAGCACGCCGGCCAACGAGCTGACCGAGCTGTCGGACACGGCTGACGAGGACTGCTGATGGACGCTGACCGGCGTCGTGGCTCGGTTCGGGTGACGGAGGAGCGCTGGGGACCCTCCGTGGTCAGATACCTGCTCGCCTGGTACGAGAGCGAGCGGGAGGACGCCGCGGCCGGCAGGTCGATCGAGGAGGCGAGCGTCGACGACCCCGCGCTGGCACTGCGGTGGGCGCGTGAGCGGGCCGAGGTCGTGCTCGTCGACCGGGAGGCGGAAGGCGGCGCGTACGGCGCGTTCTCCGCCGGCGAGCGGCAGCCGCCCGGGAGCTCGCCGCCACCGCTTGACGAGGACGCGATGCTCGCGCAGCGGCTTGCCCCTTGGCCGAGCAGCGGCGAGTTCGTGTGGTCGCGGCCCGACTCCGACGATGACGGAGACTGGGAGGACTGGTCGCGGGAGGCTCGTCGCGCCGCTCGCGACGGCAGTGCGGCGGACGTGACCGTGCGGACCGGTCCCGCGGTGAGAGGCGCGGCCTGGGATCGGCTCGCGGTCGCGTTGGCGCGCGTGGAGGCGGACCGGTCGCCGACGACGGTCACGCTCCGGGAGGCGCTCGCCGACGAGGGCATCGAGGTCCGCGAGAACGAGCTGCTCGGCGCGTACGACTGCGGCCACGTCCTCGTCTCGCTGTTCGATGCCGCCGACGGCCTGCAGGCCCCAGTCGAGGCCGGCGCCGGTGCTGATCGCCCGGTCTGCCACCTGCTGCTGGACGTCGAGGACGATGGTGCGATCAACGAGCTCAACGTCGTCGAGATCGCGCGCACCGTCACGTGGGATTGAGCCGCGAATGGCGGCCGGCGGAAGCGCCGGCCGCCGATCAGCCGCCGGTGACGTCGCGGCGCATGAAGACGAGCAGCGAGGCGATCAGCGACGGGACGGCGTAGAGGGCGCAGACCCAGGCGGAGCGGACGATCGGGGACCAGTCGATCGGCTCGCGCAGCAGGCCCTGCCAGGCGTCGAACTGGGTCGACAGCAGGTACGGGCGCAGGGCGTCGAGGCCGGAGATGATCCCGACGATCTGCAGGATCAGCGAGAACATCAGCGTGCCGACGACGGCCGCCGCGGAGTTGCGTGTGACGGTCGAGAGGAACAGCGCGATCGAGGCGATCGCCAGCACCGGGATCAGGTAGGCGAGCAGCGCGGCGCCGAGCAGCAGCAGGCCGCGGCCGGTCTCGATCGTCGTCCCCGACAGCGAGGTCAGCGGGTCGAAGCCGTAGCGCAGGCAGCCCAGCAGCAGGCCGGTGCCGGCGAACAGCGCGAGCGCCGCGACCGCGTAGGAGAAGGCCGCCGCGACCTTCGCGACGACGATCTGGTGGCGGTCTGCCGAGCGGGTCAGGATCGTCTTCAGCGTGCCGTTGCCGTCCTCGTTGGCGACGATGTCGCCGGCGACCAGCGAGACGATCAGCGGGAACAGCCACAGCGAGCTGAACAGCAGCAGCACCGGCGGGATCGCGAGGCCGGTCTGCGTCACGTAGCGGCCGAAGGGGACCTCGTCGGGGCCGCTGCCCTGCGCCTCCAGCGCCGCCATGAAGATCAGCGGCACGATCACCGCGGCGCCGAGGCCGAGATAGGTGCGCTTCTGCGCGCGCAGCTTCAGCAGCTCCCACTTGAACAGCGTCGTCGTGCGCGGACGGGCGGCGCGGGCGCGCGGCAGCGCGGTGGCGCCGGCTCCGGCGGCCTTGCCGGCGCCCGCAGCGGTCTGCGC
>JAEXXR010000700.1 GCA_023405705.1 Actinomycetes bacterium | reverse complement strand
GCCGCGGAGCGGATCGGCGCCGTCGCGGTCGTCGACCTCGGCGCGCACCTCGACCCGGCCGTGCGCGTCAACGCGACGACGCCCGGCGCGATCACCGTCGACGAGCAGCTGCTGCGGCGCGAGCCCGAGACGGTCACCGAGCTGCTCGCGACGCTGCTGCGCGCCGGCGCCTGGGCCGAGCGCCAGCCGGCCGCGATCGCGGCCGCCTACGGCACCCGCGGGATCGAGCAGCAGTTCCACGTCGACCTGTCGGCCCACAAGCTCGGGGCGCTCGCGGCGCAGGGCGACTTCCTGCGCCGCCACGGCTTCCTCGCCGACGGCGACGCCGACGTCACCGCCTGGGTCGACCCCGGCCCGCTTGCGGCCGCTCGCGACCTCATCGCGCGCGAGCGCTCCTAGAACGACGAGAGCCGGGCCTCGCGGCCCGGCTCTCGTGCTTCAGTGCGTGCGCGCGGAGCGCGGAGCGCTTACCGCTCTCCCGGCAGCTTCACCGGGTACATGCCGACCGGTCTCGCCAGGTCGAGCGCGGTCTCGACGATCCGCCGCTGCTCGGCGGCGTGCGCGGCGGGGTAGCCCTCCGCGGTCGAGGCGCGCTCGGGACGGCCGATGTAGCCGAACTTCAGCTCGCGCGGCAGGATCTGCATGAGCCGCGGGGACATGTGCGCGCGGGCGCCCATGTTGCGCGGCTCCTCCTGCAGCCACAGGACCTCTCTGAGGTTCGGGTATCTGCCGACGACCTCGAGGATCTGCGCCTGCGGGAACGGGTACAGCAGCTCGACGCGGGCGATCGCGACGCCCTCGTTGTCTCTGCGCGACTCGCTGTTGACGAGGTCGTAGTAGACCTTGCCGGTGCAGAGGATCAGGCGCGTCACCTTCTGCTCGTCGACGCGCGGCTCCGCCAGCACCGGGTAGAACTGCGTGTCCGACAGGTGCTCGATGCGGTTGGTCGCCTGCGGCAGTCGCAGCAGGGACTTCGGCGTCATCACGATCAGCGGGCGCTGCTTGGCGATCTTCGCCTGGCGGCGCAGCAGGTGGAAGTACTGCGCCGGGGTCGACGGGTACGCCACGCGGATGTTGCCCTCGGCCGCGAGCTGGAGGAACCGCTCCAGGCGCGCGGAGGAGTGCTCCGGACCGGAGCCCTCGTAGGCGTGCGGGAGCAGCAGCGTCAGGCGGCTGCTCTGGCCCCACTTCGCCAGGCCCGAGACGATGAACTGGTCGATGATCACCTGGGCGCCGTTGGCGAAGTCGCCGAACTGGCCCTCCCACAGCACCAGCGACTCCGGCGCCTCCTGCGAGTAGCCGTACTCGAAGCCCATCGCCGCCATCTCCGACAGCGGCGAGTTGTGCAGCTCCATCGGCGCGAGCGCCTCCGGCAGGTGCTGGATCGGGCAGTATTCCTGGCCCGTCTTCGGGTCGTGCAGGACGAGGTGGCGCTGCGAGAAGGTGCCGCGCTCGGAGTCCTGGCCGGTGAGGCGGACCGGGGTCCCCTCCTGCAGCAGCGACGCGAACGCGAGCTGCTCGGCGTGGGCCCACGTGATGCCGCCCTCGCTGCCCATCGCCTCGCGGCGCTGCTCGAGCGAGCGGACCAGCTTCGGGTGGACGGTGAAGCCCTCCGGCACGCGCAGCAGCGAGTCGTTGAGCTCGCGCAGGCGGTCGGCGGCGACGGCGGTCGCGACCTCCGGGGAGGGCGTGCGGTCGAGCTTGTACTCGCCCGTGCCGTGCTCGACGGAGCTGGCCGCGGCGAGCCGCGCCTTCAGCTCCTGGTGCTCCTCGGTCAGCCGCTGCCAGATCGCGTCGTTGATCGCGTCGACCTCGTCCTGGCCGACGACGCCGGCCTCGACGAGCTGCCTGGCGAACAGCTGCGGCAGCGTCGGGTGCTTTCTGACGACCTGGTACATCTCCGGCTGCGTGTAGGCCGGCTCGTCCGCCTCGTTGTGGCCGAAGCGGCGGTAGCCGATCAGGTCGATCACGACGTCGTGACCGAACTCCTGGCGGTAGGCGTGCGCGAGGCGCACGGCCGTCACGCAGGCCGCCACGTCGTCGGAGTTGACGTGGATGATCGGGACGTCGAAGCCCTTCGCCATGTCCGACGCCCAGCGCGTGGAGCGGGAGTCGTCCGGGTCGGTGGTGAAGCCGACCTGGTTGTTCTGGATCAGGTGGATCGTGCCGCCGACCGTGTAGCCGTCGAGCGCCTGCAGGTTGAACGTCTCCGCCACGACGCCCTGGCCCGGGAAGGCGGCGTCGCCGTGGAGGACGATCGGGAAGGCGGCGTTCGTGTCCTGGTGGGCGTGCGCGCCCTCGCGCGTCGTCTGCGCCGCGCGCGTGGCGCCGGTCGCGACCGGGCCGACGAACTCGAGGTGCGACGGGTTGCTCTCCAGGCGGACGACGATCTCCTCGCCGCCGGCGACCTCGAACGAGCCGCGGGCGCCGTGGTGGTACTTGACGTCGCCGGTGCCGCCGTCCGGGATCGAGGTGATCACGTCGAGCGTCGAGACGCCCTCGAACTCCGCGAAGATCGACCCGTAGGAGCGGCGCAGGTTGTGCGCCAGCACGTTGAGCCGGCCGCGGTGGGCCATGCCGATCACGACCTCGCGGCCGCCGCGCGTCGCCGCGAGGCGGATCAGCTCGTCGATCATCGGGACCGTCATGTCGAGGCCCTCGATCGAGAACTGCTTCTGGCCGAGGTACGCCTTGTGCATGAAGCGCTCGAAGGCGTCGACCGCGATCAGGCGTCTCAGCAGCGTCTTCTGCTCGTCCGCGGTGAGCGGCTTGCGGAAGGCGCCGGTCTCGATCTTCTCGCGCAGCCAGACGCGCTGGCGGTGCGAGGAGATGTGCTCGATCTCGTAGGCGATCGTGCCGCAGTAGGTCTCTCTCAGGTGCGGCAGCGCGTCGGCGAAGGTCTCGCCGGGGACGCCCATCCGCATGATGCGGGCGGGCAGCTGCGCCATCAGCTCGGGCGTGAGGCCGAGCGGCTCCGGGTCGAGGCCCGAGTCGCCGACCGGCTCGGAGCCGAGCGGATCGAGGCGCGCGGCGAGGTGGCCGTGCGTGCGGTGCGCCTTGACGAGCGAGACGGCCGCCTGGACGGCCTGCAGCAGCTCCTCGCTCGGCGCGGCGGCCGCAGCGGCCGTCGTCGCCGGGGCCGCGGCGGCGAAGCTCGGCTGCGGGGCCGGCGGCAGCGCCGGCAGCGCGACGCCGAGGTCGGCGAAGACGGCCTCGTAGAAGCCCTCCTCGCCCTGCAGGTACTGCTCGATCCGCTGGAGGAAGCGACCGGACTCCGCGCCCTGGATGATGCGGTGGTCGTAGGTCGAGGTCATCGACATGACCTTCTCCGCGCCGATCAGCTCGCCGATCGCGCCGAGGCCGACCGGGTAGGCGATCGAGCCGGTCGCGACGATCGTGCCCTGGCCGACCATCAGCCGCGGCACCGAGGCGACGGTGCCGATCCCGCCCGGGTTGGTGAGCGTGATGTTGCCGCCGCTGAGGTCGTCAGCCGTGAGCGAGTTCGTGCGCGCCTTCTCGACGAGCGCGTTGTACGCGTCGAGGAACTGCTTGAAGGAGAGCTTGTCGGCGCCTCTGATCACGGGGACCATCAGCGTGCGGGAGCCGTCCTTCTTCTCGACGTCGACGGCGAGGCCGAGGTTGACGCCGCCGTCGTCGACGCGGTGGGGCTTTCCCTCGATCTCGGCGAAGTGGTGCGCCATCACCGGCAGGTCGAGGCCCGCTCTGGCGATCGCGTAGGCGATCAGGTGCGTGAACGAGACCTTCACCCCGCCGGCCTTCAGCTGCTTGCGACGGGCGTCGAGCGTCGTCACGGTGAGCGTGCGGAACGAGGTCGCCGTCGGGATCGAGCGCGACTCGTCCATGTATCTGGCGAGCATCGCCGCGCCGCCCTTGATGACGGAGGCGCCGGCCGGCTTCGCGCCGGCGGCGGAGGCGCCGTTCTTCGACGTCCCGCCATTTCTGGCGGCGTCGAGCACGTCGTCCTTCAGCACCTTGCCGGAGCGGCCGGAGCCGCTGACGCGGTCGAGCTGGACGCCGAGCGCGGCGGCCGCGCGACGGGCGACCGGCGAGGCGTTGCCGCTCTGGTCGACGTCGCCCGCGGGGGCGGCGGCGGGAGCGGAGGAGGCGGCGGGAGCGTCCGCGGCGGGGGCGGAGGCTGCCGGCGCCCCGGAGGTCGTCATCCGCGCCAGCACCTGGCCGACGGTGACGGTGTCACCTGCGGCTGCGAGCAGCTCGGTGACGGTTCCGGCGGCGGGGGCGGGGACCTCGGCGTCGACCTTGTCGGTCGAGATCTCGACGAGCGTCTCGTCGGCGCCGATCTGGCCGCCGGGCTCGACGTGCCATTCGAGCACGACGCCCTCGTTGACCGACTCGCCCATCTGCGGCATGACGATGTCGATCGTCTGCGCTTCGGGTGGCGGCTCCTCTGCGGCGGCCCCCGGGGGCGCACCGCTGCCGTTCGCGGCCGCCGCGCCGTCGCCCCCCGGGGCGATCTCGGCGAGGACGGCGCCGACGGTGACGGTGTCACCCTCGGCGGCGAAGATTCTCACGACGGTGCCAGAGGTAGGGGCCGGAACCTCAGCGTCGACCTTGTCGGTCGAGATCTCGACGAGCGTTTCGTCTGCTTCGATCGATTCGCCCTCAGATTTGTGCCACTCGAGAACGGTCCCTTCCGTCACCGAGTCGCCCATCTGGGGCATGACCACCTGGACTGTGGTGTCCACGGACATCTCGTTGTCTGACAATAGCGATTCGTCGCTGTCGACCATGCCCCGGTGATCGGCCTCCGATTAGGAACGTTTAACGCGCTTTGCGCGACGTCTCCGGTGCTCCTCCCAGAGGAAGCCGGCGGTGCCCGCGAACGGCCCCAGACCGCCGACCACGGCGACGACCACGGCGAGCCAGAACGGGATCGTCCGGCGCCGCGCGGCGACGATGCAGAGGAGGGACATCCCTATCCACAGAAGGCCGTGCGCCCAGCCGAGGATTCTCGTCGCCGTCGGGTTCTCGGGACCGAGGAAGAAGTACAGGACGCCGAGGTAGACGAACGAGTGGACGAACGAGAGGACCTCGAGGAAGCGGAAGCTCGGGAAGCGGTCTTCACGCGCGTGCGCGCGCGTGCGAGAGAGCGGGTCGGCCGGCGCGAGCTTCATGCCAGCAGCGTCGCCATCCGGCGCACCGTCTCGTCTGCCTCCTGCGGCCAGGAGGTGACGTCGGCCGGCCACCAGGCGTGCGCGTCGTGCTCGTCGTCGGGGACGGCCTCGGCGCCGACGGGCAGCCAGGCGAGACCGACGAGGAAGGCGAGGCCGTTGGGCGTGTCGGCGAGCGCCTCGACCGTCAGCCGCTCCGGCGCGACCGACCACTCCTCCTCCAGCTCGCGCGTCATCGCCTCGACCGGGCACTCGCCGACCTCGACCGCGCCGCCGGCGCCGAGCGTCCAGCGGCCGGTCCACGAGGCGAGCCACGGCGCTCGCCGGCCGGCGAGCCAGCGGCCCTGCGCGTCGCGCACGACGCACAGCACCGAGACGC
>JAEXXR010000698.1 GCA_023405705.1 Actinomycetes bacterium | reverse complement strand
GCGCAGAAGCGGGGGGACAGCGGGAGTCATGTCCATGAGATCGCCAGCGCGCCGCCATGCTTGAGCGCCGACGCGCCAGTCGCCTTCCCCGCTGACCGTCCGCCGCGCGCCAGCCGAGACGGCGCCGAGCGAACTGCGGGACGGCCCGTCGCCCGGCGATCGCGCGGCGCGCGGCGCGCCGTCGTCCGGGTCGGTTACCGTCTGGCGCCATGACCGCTCCCGGGCACCTCGACTTCTACGCGATCGTCCTCTTCGTGCACATCGCGGCGGCGATCGTCGCCTTCGGCGTCACGTTCGTCTATCCGATCATCGACGGCGTGTCGCGCAGACTCGACCCGCGCTCGCTGCCGGCGGTCCACGAGTCGCAGATCCAGATCGCTCGCAAGCTGGTCACCCCCGCCGCGGTCGTCGTCCTGATCGCCGGCGTCTACCTCGCCTCGGACCGCTGGGGCGACGTCTCCAGCGGCTGGTGGAGCGGCGGCTTCGCGATCCTGATCGTGATCCTCGGGATCGAGCACGCGGTGATGATCCCGCTGGAGCGGAGACTGCGCGACCGCGCCGCGCTCGACGCCCAGGGCGGCGGGACGCTGTCGGCCGAGTACGCCCAGCTGTCGCGCCAGCACGCGATCTTCGCCGGCGCGGTCTCGCTGCTGGTGCTGCTCGCGGTCTTCCTGATGGTCGTCAAGCCGGGCGCGTAAACCCCCCGTTCGGGGTCGCGTAACGGCGGTCATCGGCGGATCGACCCACTAGCATCCGCCGCCGTTATGCGCCAGAAGGCTCCAGAGACGTTCGAAGAGAAGCTCGGCCAGCTCAACGAGCTCCGCGAAGAGGCGATCCACTCCGCCTCCGCCGCCGCGGTCGAGAAGCAGCACGCGAAGGGCAAGTACACCGCGCGCGAGCGGATCGAGAAGCTGCTCGACCCGGGCTCCTTCCAGGAGCTGGACACCTTCGTCCGCCATCGCACGCACGACTTCGACATGCAGAAGAACCGGCCGTGGGGCGATGCGGTGGTCACCGGCCACGGCACGATCGAGGGCCGGCGCGTCTGCGTCTTCAGCCAGGACTTCACCGTCGTCGGCGGCTCGCTCGGCGAGGTGATGGCGGAGAAGATGTGCAAGGTGATGGACCTGGCCGCCAAGATCGGCTGCCCCGTCATCGGCATCAACGACTCCGGCGGCGCCCGCATCCAGGAGGGCGTCGTCTCCCTCGGCGGCTACGGCGACGTCTTCCTGCGCAACGTCAAGTGCTCGGGCGTGATCCCGCAGATCTCGCTGATCATGGGCCCGTGCGCCGGCGGCGCCGTCTACTCGCCGGCGATAACCGACTTCATCTTCATGGTGAGAGAGACCTCTCACATGTTCATCACCGGCCCCGACGTGATCAAGACCGTCACCGGTGAGGAGCCGACCTTCGAGGAGCTCGGCGGCGCGATGACGCACAACTCGAAGTCGGGGGTGGCGCACTTCGCCTCCGAGGACGAGGACGCCTGCCTGGAGGACGCCCGCTACCTCTTCTCGTTCCTGCCGTCGAACAACCTCGAGCTGCCGCCGCGCGTGCAGCCGACCGACGACCCGCAGCGGATGGACCCGGAGCTGGACACGGTCGTCCCCGACAGCCCCAACAAGCCCTACGACATGCGCAACGTCGTGCGGCTGATCGTCGACGACGGCGAGTTCTTCGAGGTCCACGAGCACTTCGCGACCAACATCGTCTGCGGGCTGGCGCGGCTCGACGGCTTCCCGGTCGGGATCGTCGGCAACCAGCCCTCCTCGATGGCCGGCGTGCTCGACATCGCCGCCTCCGAGAAGGCCGCGCGCTTCGTGCGCACCTGCGACGCCTTCAACCTCCCGATCGTCACCTTCTGCGACGTCCCCGGCTTCCTGCCCGGCACCGCGCAGGAGTGGGGCGGGATCATCCGTCACGGCGCGAAGCTGCTGTACGCCTACGCCGAGGCGACGGTCCCGAAGATCACCGTCATCACGCGCAAGGCCTACGGCGGCGCCTACGACGTCATGGCCTCCAAGCACCTCGGCGCCGACTTCAACTTCGCCTGGCCGCAGGCGGAGGTCGCCGTGATGGGCCCGGAGGGCGCGGTCAACATCATCTACCGCCGCGACATCGCCAACAGCCCGACGCCCGACGAGCGGCGCACGAAGCTGATGGACGACTACAAGGCGCGCTTCGCGAACCCGTACTCGGCGGCCGAGCGCGGCTACATCGACGACGTGATCGTCCCGCACGAGACGCGGCCGAAGCTGATCGCCTCGCTGCACACGCTGCAGACCAAGCGCGAGCCCGGTCCGCAGCGCAAGCACGGCAACATCCCGCTCTAGGACGCGCGAAGGCCCGCCGCTCGGCGGGCCTTCTCTCGTGCGCGCCACGCGACGGCGGCGCGCGCGGGAACGGCGTCGCGGCCGGCCCGGCGCGAGCGCGGGACCGGCCTCGCGCTCACTTCTTCTTGCCGGCGCCTCTTCTCGCTCTCCCTCTTCTGCCTCTCGCGGCCGGAGCGCTTCTCTGGCCGTTCTTCGGCAGCGTTCTCGCGACGAGGTCGGCGATGATCGTGTAGCCGGACTTTCTCGCGTGGATGTCCTGCGCGGCGCAGAACCACGTCAGGTCGCAGACCTTCGCGACGGCGACCGGGATCGTGCCGAGGCCCTCGACGGTCGTCGTCTGGTCGAGCGGCGTGTAGGCGCCGGTCGCCGCGGTGACGTCGACGAACGAGCCGCCGACCTCTCTGTAGGCGTTCGCGAGCGTCGGGTTGATCATGCTTCTGAACGCGTCGACGGAGAGTCTGCCGAGCAGCTCGCCGCCCGGCGTGAGCAGCATCCCGAGGATCACGTCGGGGTAGGTCGTGCCGACGATCCGGACGTTCGGGCCTGCCGCCTTGCGCAGCCGTCTCACGAGCGTTCTGACGTTCGCGCCGAGCGGTCTGATCGCACCCGCGACGCAGGTGATCGCGGTCGCCTGCTCTCTGACGCAGCCCGTCACGTCGTTGCCGCCGATCGAGACGGTGATCAGGCCGACGTTCTTTCTGTTCTTCTTCAGGAACGCCTCGGCGGCCTCGATCTGCGTCTTGCCGCCGTAGTTTCTGGCGCCCGGGCCGAGCGCCGGCGGCGCGCAGTCCTTCTGCTCCAGGATCGAGGTCGTCGTCGCCCCGCCGCAGGCGAAGTTGACGACTCTCAGCTTCCAGCCGCGTCTGGCGGCGAACGCCGGCAGCTGGTAGACGAAGCCCTCTCTGGTGTTGCCGGCGGCGGCGCCGGCGGCCGGGGGCTGGTACCCGCTGGCGTAGGAGTCGCCGAGCGAGACGTAGTACTGCACGGGTGCCGCCTTCTTGCCCTGTGCCGAGGGCTTCTTGGCGACGGCGCCGGTCGGGGCCAGCACCGCGGCGGCAGCCGCGAGCGCGACCGCGCCGGTCAGACGGGGTGGGATCTTCATGGAGACACGTTAACCAAGAACGGCACGTTGCGTGAACGTCCACGTACCCGTCGCGTCGGCCGCCTGGGTCTCCCACCGGCCGCCGGGCGGTACCCTGCGGGACGTGAACCGCCGTCCGCAGCTCCAGATCGTCGCGCCGAACGCCAGCCCGGAGGAGGCGGCCGCCGTCGTCGCCGCGCTGGAGCAGTTCATGCGCGAGACCGCACCCGTCTTCGTCGCCGCGCCCGAGCAGGTCGACCGCTGGACCCGCACCGCCCTGCTGGAGGGCGTGCGCGCGCCGAGCCCCACGTGGGGCGACGGCAACCCGTGGGGCCGCTGAGCCGCTCCAACCGCGCCGGGAGCTAAATCCCGAAATTCCCCTGGGGTTTGCTACATTTGGCAACCGCCCGCCCTAGGAGGAACGCAGCGCATGGAGCCAAGCTCGGTCAGAGAGAAGAGCAAGAGACCCGGCAAGCTGGGCTCGATCGACAACCCGGAGGTCCTCGACGTCCCGGGTCACGTCATCCCCGTCCTCGAACGCGAGTTCGACGACTTCGACACCGAGTCGCAGAGATTCCTGCGCGGCGACTACCCCGAGGACCAGTTCATCGGGTTCCGCCTCAGACAGGGCGTCTACGGGCAGCGCCAGCCCGGCGTCCAGATGTGCCGCGTGAAGCTGCCGTGGGGCGGCGTCACGCCCGAGCAGATGGAGATGTTCGGCCAGGTCGTGGAGCAGTACGCGCCGCTCAGAAAGGGCCACGTCACGACCCGCCAGAACGTGCAGATCCACCACATCCCGCTCGACGAGATGGCGAAGCTGATCCGCGACATCAGCGCGGTCGGCCTGTCGACGCGCGAGGGCTGCGGCAACACCGTCCGCAACGTCACCGCCGACCCCTGGGCGGGCGTCTGCGAGGACGAGGTCTTCGACACGACGCCCTGGGCGGGCGCGTACGTGCGCTACTTCGTGCGCCACCCGACGACGCAGCTGATGCCACGCAAGGTCAAGACCGCGTTCGACGGCACCCCCGCCGACCGCGCGATCACCGGCATCCACGACATCGCGTTCCTGGCGCGGATCAAGGACGGCGTCAAGGGCTTCGAGGTCCGCGTCGGCGGCGGCACGTCGATCATGCCGCGCGTCGCGCCGACGCTGTACGAGTTCGTCAGAGCCGAGGACGGCGAGTACCTGAAGGTCGCCGAGGCCGTCTTCCGCATCTTCGACCGCCAGGAGTGGCTGCGCAAGAACCGCGCCCGCGCCCGCCTGAAGGTCTTCGTCGACAAGTTCGGCATCGAGGAGCTGCGCAGCCAGGTCGACGAGGAGCTCAAGGGCGACTGGGTCCACGAGCGCGACTTCGACCCGATGCAGCGCCTCTTCGTCCACGACGAGGAGGCCAACGCCCCGGCGCTGCAGCCCTCCTACGGCACGCCCAACGGCGATCTGTCGGAGTTCGAGCACTACGTCTCGACCAACGTCAGACCGCAGATCCAGGCCGGCTTCTCGACGGTCGAGATCAAGATCGAGCGCGGCGACCTGACGCCCGAGCAGTTCCGCGGCCTCGCCGCGATCATGCGCGACTTCAGCGGCGGCTACGCCCGCACGACCGTCCAGCAGAACCTCGTGCTGCGGTGGGTTCGCGACGAGGCGCTCTACGACGTCTGGACGCGCCTGAAGGAGCTCGACCTCGGCGAGGCCGGCGTCGACGAGATCACCGACGTCGTCAGCTGCCCCGGCACCGACTCCTGCAAGCTCGGCATCACCAGCTCGATGGGCCTCAACCAGGCCGTCAAGGAGCGGGTCGTCGCGATGGAGCTGACCGACCCGCTGACGCGCAGAATCCACATCAAGATGTCGGGCTGCCCGAACGGCTGCTCCCAGCACCACATCGCCAACATCGGCTTCTACGGCGCCTCGATCAAGGTCGGCGACAAGAC
>JAEXXR010000676.1 GCA_023405705.1 Actinomycetes bacterium | reverse complement strand
CTCTCAGGCTGCGCTCGCGTGCTCTTAATCCGCCCTTTGGCTGCGGGGGTAGCCTCGTTCCTACCGATGGGGTCACCGAGACATCTGTGGACCGGCGAGTGGCGCGCCGAGTCCGACCAGGCACGCGACGAGGGCGCCAGCGCCTTCAACCGGACGCCACCGCCGCGACCTGCCGAGGAGCAGGCGCCGCCGCCGGCCAAGCCGCCGCGCCGTCGTGCCGGTTTCGTGCTCGGCCTGCTCGTCGTCGCGCTGGCGATCGCGGGCGGCGCGTTCGCCGCCGGCATGCTGCTCGACGGCGGCGGGAACGACGGGCCCGACCCGCTGCCGGCCGTCTCCAGCAGACCGGTGAGACCGGCCGTCGGGCAGACGCGCGCGGGCGCGATCTACGCGGCCGCCAGCCCGGCCGTCGTCTCGGTGCGGACGAGCACCGGGCAGGGCACCGGCTTCCTGATCGACGACGCCGGCACGATCGTCACCAACCAGCACGTCGTCGGCTCCTCCTCCACCGTCGTCGTCAAGTTCGGCCAGGACGGCGTCTCGATCGACGGCGACGTGCTCGGCACCGACGAGTCGACCGACCTCGCCGTCGTCAGCATCGAGCGCAACCGCATCCCGAGAGGCGTCAGACCGCTCAGATTCGCCGACTCGCGCAACGTCGCCGTCGGCGACTTCGCGATCGCGATCGGCAACCCGTTCGGGCTCGACCGCACCGCCACCGAGGGGATCGTCTCCGGCCTCGGCCGCTCGATCAGCGCGCCCAACGGCTTCCAGATCGACGAGGTGATCCAGACCGACGCGCCGATCAACCCGGGCAACTCGGGCGGCCCGCTGCTCGACAGCGGCGGCCGCGTGATCGGCGTCAACTCGCAGATCGTCACCGGCGGCCTGTCGCAGGGCAACGTCGGCATCGGCTTCGCCGTCCCCTCCAACACGGCGCGCGTGATCGTGCCGCAGCTGAGAGAGGGCAGAACGATCCCGCGGCCCTACCTCGGCGTGACGACGCAGCCGACCTCGACGACCGCAGCCTCCCACGGCGCGAGAGTCCAGAGAGTCGTCGCCGACGGGCCCGCCGCGAGAGCCGGCCTGCGCGAGGGCGACGTGATCACCTCGATCGACGGCCGCTCGATCGACGACCCGACCGACGTCGTCGAGACGATCTCCAGAGGCCAGCCGGGCGACGAGGTGGAGGTGGAGTTCGAGCGCGGCGGCAGAGACCAGTCCGTGACCGTCACGCTGGGCACGCGCCCGGCCAGAATGCCGTGAGCCTCTTCGACGGCGTGGGCTTCGCGGCGCCGCTGGTGCTGCTGGCGCTGATCGCGCTGCCGCTGCTGGCGATCTGGTACCTGCTCCAGCAGCGCCAGCGCAGCGCCGCCGCGGCCGCGTTCGCGACGCCGGCGATGCAGCCCGCCGTCGCCCCGCGCCGGCCGGGC
Organism: Actinomycetes bacterium; assembly: GCA_023405705.1. Next base: position 2,331 of record JAEXXR010000676.1, on the reverse strand, counting down.
TGGCGCCGCCACGTGCCGATGGTCTTCTTCCTGCTCGCGCTCGCCGCGCTCGTGCTCGCCGCGGCGAGACCGCAGAAGACGGTCGAGGTCCCGGTCGAGCGCGCCTCGATCATGCTCGCGACCGACGTCTCCGGCTCGATGCTCGCGACCGACGTCGAGCCCAACCGGATGATCGCGATCAAGCGCGCCGCCCGCCGCTTCGTCGAGCAGGTGCCCGACAGCGTCAACGTCGGCGTGATGGCCTTCAACAACACCGCGACCGTCCTGCAGAGCCCGACCCGCGACCGCGACGCCGCCTACCTCGCGATCGACCGCCTCTCCGTCTCCGGCGGCACCGCCACCGGCGAGGCGATCGCGACCGCGCTGACGACGCTGGAAGCCCAGCCGGGCGAGGACGGCAGACGGCCGCCGGCGGCGATCGTGCTGATCTCCGACGGCTCCTCGACCAACGGCCGCGACCCGCTCGGCGCGGCGGCCGAGGCGAGAAGACTCGACATCCCGATCTACACCGTCGCCTTCGGCACCGACCAGGGCACGATCACCGTCCCCGACCGCAGAACCGGCGAGGCGAGAGTCGAGCGCGTCCCGCCCGACCCGGCCTCGCTGGAGGCGATCGCCAGAGCGAGCGGCGGCCAGGCGTTCACCGCCGAGACCGCCGAGGGCCTCAACGCCGTCTACGAGCAGCTCGGCTCGCAGCTCGGCAGAAGAGACGAGCAGCGCCAGGTCACCGCCGCCTTCGCGGCCGGCGGGATCGTGCTGCTGCTGCTCGGCGCCGGCCTCTCGCTGCGCTGGTTCGGCCGCCCCGTCTGACCTCGTTCCCCGAACTTCCCCCGACCCCCGAAGACCAAGGAGCCACCCGACCGTGACGTTCGACCATCCCCAACCGCCAGAGGACCGCTTCCCGCGCAGGGATGAGCCGCGCGACGCGCTCGAGGAGGCGCTGCACGAGATCAAGCGCGTGATCGTCGGGCAGGACGCGATGCTGGAGCGGCTGCTGGTCGCCCTGCTCGCCGGCGGCCACGTGCTGCTGGAGGGCGTCCCCGGCCTCGCCAAGACGCTGACCGTCAAGACGCTCGCGCAGGTGCTCGGCGGCTCCTTCAAGCGGATCCAGTTCACGCCCGACCTCGTCCCGGCCGACCTCGTCGGCACGCGCGTCTACCGGCCCGACACGGGCAGATTCGAGACGGAGCTCGGCCCCGTCTTCGGCAACTTCCTGCTCGCCGACGAGATCAACCGCGCCCCCGCGAAGGTCCAGTCGGCGCTCCTGGAGGTGATGCAGGAGCAGCAGGTGACGATCGGCGGCGAGACCTTCCAGATGCCGCGGCCGTTCCTCGTGCTGGCGACGCAGAACCCGATCGAGTCCGAGGGCACCTACCCGCTCCCGGAGGCGCAGATCGACCGCTTCCTGATGAAGGTGATGGTCGACTACCCGACGATGAGCGAGGAGGCGGCCGTCGTCGACCGCTCGCTGACCGCGCGCGTCGAGCCGCGCGAGCGGCTGACGATCGAGGCGCTCGACCGCTTCGCCGCCGCGAAGGAGAGAGTGCTGGGCGACCGCGAGGTGATCCAGTACGCCGTCACGCTCGCGGACGCGACCCGCCGGCCGGAGAAGTACGGCCTCGACGACGTCGCGCCGTTCATCGAGTACGGCGCCTCGCCGCGCGGCCCGATCGGCCTCGTGCAGGCGGCGCGCGCGCTGGCGCTGCTGCGCGGCCGCGGCTACGTCGCCGTCGCCGACGTGCGCGACCTCGCGCCCGACGTGCTGCGCCACCGGATCGTCCTCTCCTACGACGCGCTGACCGAGAACGTCACCGCCGACGACGTGCTCACGCGCGTCTTCAGCGCGGTCGACGAGCCGCCCGCCGACCACCTCCGCCGTCCCGAGGCGGCCGCCTGATCGGCATGACCCCGCCGCGCCTGACACGACCGGCCGGACGCCAGGGACCCGGGCGGATACCGCACGGCCTGCTGGAGTCGCTCGACCTGATCGTCGCGCGGCGGGCCTCCGGCGCGCTGCCGGGCGACCGGCGCGCGGCCGGCCTCGGCTCCGGCACCGAGCTGGCGCAGCTGCGGCCCTACGAGGTCGGCGACGACGTGCGGCAGATCGACGCGGCCGCGACCGCCCGCACCGGCGAGCCGCACGTGCGCCTGCACGTGCCGGAGCGGACGCTGACGACCTGGATCGCGCTCGACCTCTCCCCCTCGATGGCGTTCGGCACCGCCGACCGGCTCAAGTTCGACGTCGCCGAGGGCGTCGCGCTCGTGATCGGGCGGCTCGCGATCCGCCGCGCCGGCCGCGTCGCGCTGATGACGTTCGGCGCCGGCACGCCG
>JAEXXR010000674.1 GCA_023405705.1 Actinomycetes bacterium | reverse complement strand
GCGCCAGCGGGCCGCGCGGATCGCCGGCCTGATCGCCGGCTGGGGCGACGGCTCGTGGCTGGAGGTGCTGGCGCCCAACCACGCGGACGACCGCGCGCTGCGGCGCTGGTTCGCGAAGCTGGAGCGCCACTCGGCCAGCCCGGGCACGGTCAGACAGCTGTTCGCGATGGCCGGCGAGGTCGACGTGCGGCCGGCGCTGCCGGCGGTCCGCGCGCCGACGCTGCTGCTGCACCGCAGCGAGGACCGCGCGATCGACGTGCGCCACTCGCGCTACCTCGCCGCGCACATCCCCGGCGCGCGGCTCGTCGAGCTGGACGGCGAGGACAACCTGCTGGTCGTCGGCGACGCCGAGCGGATCCTCGCGGAGACCGAGGAGTTCCTGACCGGCGCGCGCACCGCGCCCGAGCCCGACCGCGTGCTGGCGACCGTGATGTTCACCGACATCGCCGGCTCGACGGCGCTGGCGGCGCGACTCGGCGACCGCGCCTGGCGGACGCTGCTCGCCCGCCACGACGCCGTCACCCAGGCAGAGATGGCGCGCTTCCGCGGCCGGCCGGTGAAGTCGCTCGGCGACGGCTGGCTGGCGACCTTCGACGGCCCGGCGCGCGCGATCGAGTGCGCGCTGGCGCTGCGCGAGGCGATCGGCGAGCTGGGCATCGCGCTGCGCGCCGGCCTGCACACCGGCGAGTGCGTGCGCGCCGACGGCGACGGCGACGTCAGCGGCCTCGCCGTCCACATCGGCGCCCGCGTCGGCGCGCTGGCGCAGCCGCGCGAGGTGCTCGTCTCCGGCACCGTCAAGGACCTCGTCGTCGGCTCCGGGCTCGCCTTCGCCGACCGCGGCGAGCACACGCTCAAGGGCGTCCCCGGCTCGTGGCACCTGTGGGCCGCGGGCGGGGAGTGAGGCTCAGGTCGCGACCGGCTCGTCCTCGACGCTGCGGACGGTCACGCCGGTGGCGCGCAGGGCGTCGATCTCGCCGCTGCCGAGACCCTCGGCGAGCACGCAGTTGAGCTCGTTGACGCTGGCGATCGCGTTCTGGCCGCGGGCGCTCAGCTTCGTGCCGTCGACCAGCAGCACCGACTCCGTCGACTGCGCGAGCATCGTCCGCTTCAGCTCGGCCTCGAGCTCGTCGGCGTCGGTCATGATGCCGTTCGGCGTGAGCCCCTTGACGCTCATGAACATGCGGTCGGCGAAGTGGCCGCGAACCGTCTCGACGGCGTAGGGGCCGACGAACGAGCCGGTCAGCCGCCGCAGCGTGCCGCCGACGGCGACGAGGTTGATCGGCGGGCTCTCGACGCCGGCGATCAGGTCCATGATCGGCAGGCTGTTCGTGATGATCGTGACGGCGAGGCCGCGGTCGACGATCCTCTGCGCGAGGAAGTACGTGGTGGAGGAGGAGTCGAGGACGATCGTCTCCTCGGGCGAGATCATCGCGACCGCGACGTCCGCGAGCCTGCCCTTCGCCTCGGCGGCGAGGTTGACGCGTTTGGCGAACGAGTCCTCCTTCGCAGACATCGACGGCAGCACCGCGCCGCCGTGGGTGCGCCGCGCGACGCCCTGCTTCTCCAGCGCCATCAGGTCGCGGCGCGCCGTCATCGGGGAGACGCCGAAGCGGTTCTCGACCTCCGTGACGCTCACGGCGCCGGCGGCGCGCAGCAGCTCGGCGATCGCGAAGCGACGGGCTTCGGCGAGCAGCGGGCGACCGGTGGAGCCTTCAGCAGCGATGACGCACCATCCTCCAGAGGAGCGAACACGAATGAACGAATCCGACCGGTCCACGCTATCAAGGGACGCGGCGCGCATGCTCCGTCCGCAGCGCACGCTCCGCCCGTGGCTGTAGCGTTCCGTCGCCGATGACCGGTCAACGCTCCGACTTCGCGCGCAACGAGCGCCGCATCATCGACGCCGCCGCGCGCCTGCTGGCCGACTCGCCCGGCGCCGGCATGGGCGAGATCGCGACCGCCGCCGGCCTCGGCCGCGCGACCCTCTACCGCCACTTCCCGACGCGCGAGGCGCTGATCGCCGGGATGCTGGAGGAGGCCTACGACGCGATCGACGCGATCATCTCGCGCCATCGCGCCGAGCCCGCGCAGCACGACTTCGTGCGCCTCGTCGAGGAGCTGGTCGACGTCGGCGAGCGCTACCGGATCGTGCTCGCGAGCGCGACCGACGCGCAGCGCCGCGAGGAGACCCGCCGCCGCTTCGAGCTGCCGCTGCGCGAGCTGGTCGAGCGCGCCCAGGCCTCCGGCGAGCTCGACCCGGACGTGCCGGCGCTGTGGATCGGCGTCGCGCTCGGCGGGATGCTCGACGCCGCCTTCAGAGCGCACGCGGAGGGCCGCGTCACCGTCGCGGAGTCGAAGCGGATCGCGGTGCGCACGCTGCTGCGCGGCTTCGCCGCATGACGGCGGTTCATCCCCTGACAGCGGCGTCGCGCGGCGCTCGGCGAGGCGTACCATCGGAGGTGGAGGTTCCACGGTGGTGCTCGTCGGCTTGGCGTCGATCGTCTGCGGTGTCGCCC
>JAEXXR010000648.1 GCA_023405705.1 Actinomycetes bacterium | reverse complement strand
CGCTCACCCCGGGCGGCGACCCGCCGCTCGCCGGCCTGACGCCGCAGGGCCTGCTCGCCGGGATCGTCGGCGGCGCCGTCACCCAGCTCACCCTGATCCGCTCCCACCGTGGCGCCGACCTCCACCTGCTCCAGCTGAACGCGGTCAGCGACGCGCTCGCGACCGCGCTCCAGTCGAGCCAGCTGATGCTCGTCTGCTCCGATCCGTCGACCCTCCAGCAGAGAACCGCCCCGCCGGTCGACGGCAGCGTCTCGATCCCCGCCGACGACGACGCGACCGAGTGGTGGACCTTCGACGCCTGGCCGTCGAGACCGTGGGGCGACAGCTCGACGCTGCTGGTGATCAAGGCGGCCGGCAAGTCGCTGCGCGCGCTCGCCTCCGACACCAGCACATGGGTCCAGGGCGGCGACTTCAACCCCGGCTCCGGCGGCGTCTCCGGCGCGCAGCAGACGCTGCTGGCGACGATCGACGAGGCGACCGCGCGCGCCGCGACCGACCCCGAGTTCGCGCCGTTCGCCGCGCTCGCCGACGACGCCGCCTGGCAGGGGATCCTGCTGCTCAACTGCCCCGTCCCGCCGGGCCAGCTCCCGGCCCAGCTGAGCGGTCTCGCGGCCGGGATCGACGCCTCGCGCTTCAAGGCCCACCACCTCGGCCTGACGGTCACCCCCGCGACCGCGACGACGACGATCGACCAGCACGACTCGTCGCTGTTCGGCCTCGTCTTCTACGAGAGCAGAACGACCGCCGCGGGCGCGCAGGGGCCGTACGCCTTCAACGTCCGCACGCTCAAGGTCCGCTTCGAGAGCTCGGCCGTCGCGACCTTCTCCAGCCAGATCGAGCTGCTCGTCGACCAGCTGTTCGGCGAGCCGGCGACGCTGCTCGACCCCTCCTTCAGAGCGGCGCCGGCGAACGTGCTGGTGCTCGACGGCGTCTACCAGCGCCAGGGCGCCGACAGCGGCTACGCCTTCTCGACCGCGCAGCGCAACGTCTTCTCGATCGCCAGCGGCGTGCTCGACACGGTCGAGGTCGCCAGCGCGCAGTTCGTCACCGTCACCTCCCCCGCGCCGCCGAGCGACCCGAACGCGAAGGGCCGCTCGCGCTTCGTCCTCAACGGCGCGCTGCGCTTCAAGCAGGGGACGTTCGACCTCTTCTCCTTCGGGCCGCCGCCCGACGCGAGAGACGCCGCGCGGCTCTCCGCGCAGCGGCTGTTCTGCTCCGACCTCGGGATCGTGCTCGACTACGTCGCGGGCGACCGCAGCAGAGACGCCTACCGCTTCGACGCGACCGCGCTGGCGCTCGACGCCGCGCAGTCGCCGCCGCGGCCGGCGAGCTTCTTCGCCGGCTTCCCGCTGACGCTCAGCGGCTTCGTCCACGTGCCGCCGGCGGCCAGACCTGCGGACGGGTCGACGGACAGACCGCCGGCCCCCGCGACGCCGGCCTCGCTCGGCTTCCTCGGCGTCCAGGCGCCGCTGCCGTCGGGGGCGCTGAGAGCGCCGTGGTTCGGGATCGTCGCCGACCTCGGCCTCGGCAGCGCGGGCGCGCTGGCGGCCGAGGCCGGCTTCAAGGCGAGCCTGCTGGCGGCCTGGTCGCCCGGCACGCCGACGGCGCCCAACTGCGCGGTGGCCCTGAAGCTGCCGGGCACCGGCGGCGACGCGAGACTGCTGTCGCTGGAGGGCGTGCTGAAGCTGAAGGTCGGCGACCTCCAGCTCGCGCAGGACGGCACGACCTACGTGCTCGCGCTCCAGCGGATCGCGCTCAGCGTGCTGATGCTCAGCTTCCCGCCCGGCGGCCAGGTCGACGCGCTGCTGTTCGCCGACCCGACCGGGCGCGACCACACGACCCTCGGCTGGTACGCCGGCTACGCGAAGACGGGTGGCAGATGAGATGCGGCCGGTGACGCGCGGCGGAGTGCCGGGGACCTATCCGAACGACATCCGCCTCGACACCGAAGCGCATCTCCAGACAGATGCGTCGGCGACCACCTGGCACTTCTACGGCACCTACATAAGAAGAGCGTTCGGCACGCAGCACCCGACGCTGTGGCAGCTGATGAACAACGCGCTGCTGCGGATCGCGCGCGACACCGCGGCCGGCAACGCCTCGCCGGCCAGATACACCAACGTCGAGGACCGCATCTGGACCCGCCTCAGCGACAACGTGAACGGCTACAAGGCGGCGCAGCACGGCCTGCTCGGGCGCCTCGGCTCGTTCTGCTCCTACTGCGAGCAGTACATGCCGGGGGCGATCGCGATCGAGCATTGCATCCCGAAGGCGCGCTACCCCCTCTTCACGCTCTGCTGGGACAACTTCCTGCTCTCCTGCAACGCCTGCAACCTCGCCTCCGGGAAGGGGCAGAAGCCGTCGCGCAACACCGCCAACGGCTGGGGTCCGTTCGCCGACGAGGTCGAGCTGTACGACGGGATCCGCGACCGCTACTTCTGGCCTGACGTCGACGACAACAGTTACCGCGCGCTGTGGCCGCGGCTGATGTACAGAGGGAACAACGGCCTGTGGAACGAGTTCGCCGGGAACAACGCGGTGCGGGCCGGGACGGTGCGGCAGGCCGATGACCTGCCGACGCGGACGATAGAGGCCCGCATCTACGTCAACCACGCCTGGCACGACAACGTCGAGGTCTCCTGCCAGCTGCACACGCCCAATCCCGAGGCGGTGCGGTCGGTCCCGTTCTACGGCCTCGACCGCGACGGGACGGCGACCCCGGCGATCACCGACCGGCGCATGTACAACCGCACGCTGGCATGGCTTCAGGTGCTGACCGCGGTCCAGCCGTTCATGGGCCCGATCAACGCCGTCACCTTCAACGCCTTCTGGCCCGGGCTGATCCAGTCGGTCAGAACGACCGGCTTCTTCTCCGTCTGGGTGCGCGTGCTGGACATGCTCGGCGCGACCAACCAGAACGTGCCGGGCACCAGACAGACGATCATGGCGCGGTTCCTCAACGACATCGCCGCCGACTTCCCCGGCACGGACTTCACGGCGGTCCCGTGAGGCGATGCGCCCGCTGACGCGACCGCCCTTCCCCGCCCGCTGGGCCGGCATCCGCGCCGACGACGCCGCGGCGGCCGCCTTCGGCACCTACTGCGCGATCTGCGAGCAGCGGCTGCCGCAGGAGGCGGTCGGCTGGGACGTCGCCCACGAGGCTCCGTTCACGGCGCCTGCGTCCGCCGGCCGCTGGGGCGACCTGCTGCTGCTCTGCCGCCAGTGCGCCGCCGCCTCCGAGGCGGTCGCCGCGTTCGCACCGGGAC
>JAEXXR010000519.1 GCA_023405705.1 Actinomycetes bacterium | reverse complement strand
CCGCCAGCTTGTCCCAGCAGAGGCGCGCGGCGGCCGCCTCCGGCGCCGTCGTGACGATCCCGGCGGGCAGCGTGCCGTTCGCCCGCGCCTCCGCCGCGACGACGATCTCGACGTCGTGGACGGGAATCCATGTGTCGACGCGGTGGCGGGCGGTCGCGGCCGCGAACGCCGCTGCGAAGGCCGGGTCGGCCGCCGCCGGAACGCGCTCGAAGGCGTCGGCGTCAGCTGAGGCGGCGACCAGCTCACGCGGGTTCGTGTCGGCGGTGACGAGCCGCAGCCCGGGACTGCTGGCACGCAGCGACTGCACCACGCCCCAGGCCGTCATCGAGCCGGCGGATCCGACCCATGCGCAGCGCCCGCGCTCCTCTGTTGGCGTAGTTCTCGACACGTCCTCCACCGATTATCGTCCGCGCCCGCGGCGCGTTGAGCTGACACAACGCACCGTGCAGGGGTCAAGCGCCCGTGCTCGGTGCCGATCACCGGAGCATGGCCACCACCGTTCCCGCTCCGGCCGGTCTCGCTGCCTGCCACATGGTGGCGTTCCCGCGCGTCAACGACCCGCGTGGGAACCTGAGCTTCGTCGAAGGCGGCGAGCACATCCCGTTCGACATCAGACGCGTCTACTGGCTGTACGACGTGCCGGGCGGCGCCGAGCGCGGCGGACACGCCCATCGCAGCCTCCGCCAGGTCGTGATCGCGATGTCGGGCAGCTTCGACATCGTGCTCGACGACGGCACGATCCAGCACCGCTTCCACCTCAACCGCTCGTACGCCGGTCTCTACATCCCTTCGATGATCTGGCGCGAGATCGACAACTTCTCGTCGGGCTCCGTCTGCATGGTGCTCGCCTCCGAGCACTTCGACGAGAGCGACTACATCCGCGACCTGGGCGAGTTCCGCCAGCTCACGCGATGCCCGTCCGCTTCCTCGATCTGACACCGGGCGAGGAGGAGCGCCCGGCGCTGAACGCAGCCGTCGAACGCGTCGTCGCCTCGGGCCGCTACCTGCTCGGCCCCGAGCTGGAGGCGTTCGAGCACGCGTTCGCGCAGTTCGCCGGCGCGCGCTGCTGCGTCGCCGTCGGCAGCGGGCTCGACGCGCTCCGCATCGCGCTGCAGGCGCGCGACATCGGTCCCGGCGACGAGGTGATCGTCCCCGGACAGACCTTCATCGCGACCTGGCTGGCGGTCAGCGCCGCCGGCGCGACCCCGGTCCCCGTCGACGTCGACCCGTCGACCCATCTGATCGACGTCGACGCGGCGGCGTCCGCGATCGGCCCGCGCACCGCCGCGATCGTGCCCGTCGACCTCTACGGGCACCCGGCCGACCACGTGGCGCTGCGCGCGCTCGCCGACCGCCACGGCCTGTGGCTGCTCGACGACGCCGCGCAGGCGCATGGCGCGACGCTCGATGGCAGACCGGTCGGCAGCTTCGCCGACGCGGCGGCGTGGAGCTTCTATCCCGGCAAGAACCTCGGCGCGCTCGGCGATGGCGGTGCGGTGACGACCGACGACGATCAGCTCGCCCGCCGCATCCGCCGCATCCGCAACTACGGCAGCGAGCAGAAGTACGTCCACGTCGAGACCGGCATCAACAGCCGCCTCGACGAGCTGCAGGCGGCCGTCCTGCGCGTCAAGCTCGACCGCCTCCCGGCCACCCTGGCGCGGCGCCGCGCGATCGCCGCCCGCTACTCGGAGCGGCTCGCGGGCAGCGCGCTCGGCCTCCCCCCGCAGGCGCCCGGCAGCGAGCCCAGCCGGCACCTGTACGTCGTCCGCTCGCCCGATCGCGACGCGCTGCAGCGGCAGCTCGCGGCCGCCGGCGTCGAGACGCTCGTCCACTATCCGATCCCGCCGCACCGCCAGGCCGCGTACGCCGGCACGCCGGCGGCCGACGCCGAGCTGCCGAACGCCGACCGCGCTGCGGCCGAGGTCCTCTCGCTGCCGATCGGCCCGCACCTGACGACGGCCGACGCCGACCACGTCGCCGACGTCGTCGGCGAGATCGCCGACGAGCACGCATCCGACCCGTCCGCGGCCAGCCTGCGGTGACGATCCCTCGAGGAGCACGCATGCACCCGACGCAGACCGCCCCGCTCACCCCGGACGCGCTCGACGACTACGCCCGCGAGTACTACCTCTCGGGCACCGTCGACGACGTGCGGATCGAGGAGCAGCAGCAGACGCTCGTCTACGAGCGCCTCGCACGGCAGACGCTCGGCGGCTGCGCGCGCGTGCTCGAGATGGGCTACGGCACCGGGATCAGCGCCCGCGTCCTGACCGCCGCCGGCGTGCCGGTCGAGATCGTCGAGGGCTCCCCGCTGCTGGTCGATGCCGCGCGCGAGGCCCACCCCGGACTCGCCGTCCACGCGTCGATGTTCGAGACGTTCGAGCCCGGCCCGGTCTTCGACGCCGTCCTGGCGATGTACATCGCCGAGCACGTCGACGACCCGCCGTCGCTGCTGCGCACCGTCGCGAGATGGCTGCGGCCGGGCGGCCTGCTCGTCGTCGCGGTGCCGAACGCCGGCTCGATCCACCGCCGCCTCGCCGTCCGCATGGGCCTGCAGGAGCAGCTCGACTCGCGCTCGCCGCGCGACCACCTGCTCGGCCATCAACGCGTCTACACGCTCGACACGCTGCGCGCGGACGTCGAGCAGGCCGGCTTCGCCGTCCGCGACGAGCTGGGCTGGTTCCTGAAGGCGCTGCCGAACGCGATGATGCTCGACTACTCCGAGGAGCTGCTCGCCGCGCTCCACGACATCTCCGAGGAGCTGCCCGCCGAGCTGATGGCGAACATCGCGATCGTCGCGGAGGCGCCCGGCGCCTGACAAGCCGCACGGGCCGGCAGGCGATGCCGCCCTCCCTCGCCCCCGGAGATCCGTCCATGGCGCATTGGCGTTCTGCGGTGCGGCAGCTACGGTCGCAGCGGGTCGCGCACCGGGCGCGATCGCAAACGAAAGGGGAACCGTGCTTTCACGGTTGTTGCGAGTGGCGCTGACGTGCGCCGTGCTCCTGCTCGGTCTGGGAGGGACGAACGCCGTCGCCTCGGAGACCTGCGAGGACGACAACCTCGCGTTGAGCGGGACCGCCTTCGCCTCCTCGGCGGTGGGCGGCCTGCCGGCGAGCGCCGTCAACAACGGCACGCGCCAGACGGAGTGGTCACGCGGGTTCTGGAACGACGCCACCAACGGCGTCTTCCCCGACGAGGTCGGCGTCGAATGGAGCCAGCCCAAGACGATCGACCGGATCGTCCTGCGCGTCCCGCTGATGTACGCCGGCTATCCGGTCGGCGAGATCACGCTCGCCAGATCGCGTGTCCAGTACTGGGACGCCGCCTCCTCGGCGTGGAGAGACGTCGTCGGCAGAACCGGTCAGGACAACCCGATCCTGAACTGGACCGCAGCCGAGCTGGTCGCCGACGGCAGAGAGGTCCGCGCGTTCGACTTCGCCGAGCTCACCACCAGCAGAATCCGCCTGCTCGTCGAGGAGGGCTCCTCGACCGGCTGGTCGTGGCTCGACGAGATCGAGGCCTACGACGTCGACCACGACTGCGAGCCGCCGGCCGAGCAGTGCGAGAACATCGCGCTCGACGGCACGCCGATCGCGTCGTCGGCGTTCGGCGGCAACTGGCCGGTGACCGGCGTCAACAACGGCAGACGCGACAGCGAGTGGACCTTCGGGTTCTGGAACGACGGCACCAACGGCGTCTGGCCCGACTGGGTCGGCGTCGAGTGGGGCCAGCCGAAGACGATCGACCGGATCGTGGTGCGCGTCCCACTGATGAGAGCCGGCTACCCCGTCGGGCTGATCACGCTCGCCAGATCGCGCGTGCAGTACTACGACGACAGCGCCTCCGCCTGGAGAGACGTCGCCGGCAGAAGCGGCCAGGACAACCCGATCCTCGACTGGACCGCGCCTGAGCTGGTCGCCGACGGCAGAGAGACCCGCCAGTTCGACTTCACGGAGCTGACCACCTCGAGAATCCGCCTGCTGATCGAAGAGGGCGCCACCAGCGGCTGGTCGTGGCTCGACGAGATCGAGGCCTACGACGTCGACGCCGAGTGCGGCGAGAGACCTGCCGCCAGAAACCTCGCGCTGCCGGCCAACGGCGGCGAGGCGAGCGCGTCGAGCGTCCACTCCAGCGGCACCTACCCGGTCACCGGGGTCAACAACGGGACGGTCGAGGACGGCCCGAGCGGCTACTGGAACGACGGCACCAACGGCCTCTTCCCCGACTGGGTCGCGATCGAGTGGGACGCGCCGGTGACGCTCGACCACATCGTCGCGACGATCCCGATCGCGCGGCCCGGCTTCCCCGTCGGCGAGCGCACGCTGGAGAGAGCGCGCGTGCAGTACTACGACGACAGCGCCTCCGCCTGGAGAGACGTGGTCGGCAGAAGCGGCCAGGACAACCCGATCCTCGACTGGACCGGGCCGCTCAGCGTGCCGGACGGCAGCGAGTCGCGCCGCTTCGACGTCGGCACGCTCACGACGAGCAGCATCCGCGTCCTGATCGAGGAGGGCTCGACCGACGGCTGGTCGTGGCTCGCCGAGATCGAGGCGTGGGGCTGGGCCTGACGCACGGCTGAGCCCGGCGTGCGGTCGTTCCGCGATCGTGCGCCTGGGCGCCACGGCGACCGTGCCGCCGGCTCCGGCCGGCGGCCGGAAGTCAGCCGCCGGTGCCGCTCTACACCCGGATCGCCGCCTCGCGGATCGCGATCGCGACCGCGTGGGCGCGGCTGGATGCCTCGAGCTTGCGCATCACGTTGCGCAGGTGGGTGCGGACCGTGTGCGGGGAGAGCGAGAGGGCGGAGGCGACCGCCTCGGTCGAGCTGCCCTCCGCGACGAGCGCCAGCACGCGCAGCTCGGCGTCGGAGAGGGTCGCGGTGCGGCGCTCGCTGATGCCGGCGAAGACCGCGGCGGCAGGG
>JAEXXR010000515.1 GCA_023405705.1 Actinomycetes bacterium | reverse complement strand
GGCGCCGGCCGCCTCGCCGGGCGAGCGCTCGCCGGAAGGCCCGCGCGGCGGGTCGAGCGCCCGCGCGCCCGTCTCGCGCGCCGCCGTTGACCGCTGCCTCCGCCGCCGGGTTGAATTCGAACGACCGAAAACCAGCACGACGGCGGAGGTCTGGCGGATGCCGGGGGACGAGCTGACCGAGACGACGCACGGCGGCGTGACGCCGCGAGGGCTGGAGGCGGTTCCCTCCTCGCCGCTGTTCGAGGGACGGTTCGGGCGGATGTTCCGCACGCTGCCGGCGTCGAGACCGGAGCGGGCGGCGCTGGAGGCGCTCGGGAACGCGATGCCGGAGGAGCGCGGCGCGGGCGCGGCCGCCGACAACGCGGCGATCCCGGCCGCCTACACCTACCTCGGCCAGTTCGTCGACCACGACATCACGTTCGACCCGGTCTCGCAGCTGTCACGGCTGAACGACCCCGACGCGCTGGTCGACTTCCGCACGCCGCGCTTCGACCTCGACAGCGTCTACGGGCAGGGGCCGACCGCGAGCCCGTACCTGTACGAGTCGCGCGACGCGACCTTCGCCGGGGTCAAGCTGCTGGTCGGCAGAAACCCGAGAAGCGACCCGCTCCAGGGCGGCGATCCGCTCGACCCGCAGGACCTGCCGCGCAACCAGCAGGGCCGCGCGCTGGTCGGCGACCCGCGCAACGACGAGAACATCGTCGTCGGCCAGCTCCACCTCGCCTTCCTGAAGTTCCACGACCGCGTCGCCGACCGCGTGCGCAGAGAGAGAAGACTGGCCGGCCCGGCGCTGTTCGAGGAGACGCGCCGGCTCGTCACCTGGCACTACCAGTGGGTCGTCATAGAGGACTTCCTGCGCCGCATCGCCGGCGACGCGGTCGTCGACGACGTGCGCAGAAGCGGGCGCAGATTCTTCGACTGGGAGAACGAGCCGTTCATGCCGGTCGAGTTCTCCGTCGCCGCCTACCGCTTCGGCCACTCGATGATCCGGCCCGACTACGACCTCAACGAGATCGTCACCGGCGTGCCGATCTTCTCCGCGACGCAGAGACCGGGGACGTTCGAGAGCCTCCACGGCTTCCGCCGCCTGCCGTCGCTGTGGACGATCGACTGGTCGCACTTCGCGCCGCTGACCAGACGCAGACCGCAGCCGAGCCGTCGCATCAACATACGGCTCGCGCCGCCGCTGATGAGACTGCCGACCAGCGTCGACGCCGGCCGCAACCCGCTCGCGGTGCTCAACCTGCGGCGCGGCAAGGCGCTCAGACTGCCGTCGGGGCAGGCGGTCGCCGCGGCGATGCAGGAGAGAGCGCTGACGAGCGCGGAGCTGGCGCTCGGGAGACTGAGACTCGACCCGGCGCACAGAGCGTTCTTCGAGCAGGAGACGCCGCTGTGGTTCTACCTGCTGCGCGAGGCCGAGGTGCGCGCGAGAGGCGAGCGGCTCGGCCCGGTCGGCGGCCGGATCGTCGCCGAGGTGCTGATCGGCCTGCTCGAAGGCGACCCCGGCAGCTTCCTGCGTCGCGAGCCGGCCTGGAGACCGAGTGGGATCCCGGCGGCGAGAAGAGGCCGGTTCACGCTGTCGGACCTGCTCAGATTCGCGACGACGTAGCGGGCGGGCGGGGCCGCCGCGCCTACGCGTCGGGCGAGCGCGCCCCGCCCGGCAGCCCGCGCCGCTCCAGCTCCAGCGCGATGCCGTCGAGCAGCAGCTGGAGGCCGTGCTCGAAACGCTGGTCCCAGCCGGCGGCGATCTGCTCCCAGCGTCTGGCGCGGACGCGCGCGTCGCCGGCGCCGAGCAGGCGGCCGATCGCCGGGAAGTCGCCGCTGTCGACCCTGCGGTTGAGGTAGTCGAAGACCGCGGCCGCGTCGTCGTCGCCCTCCTCGGTGACGCGCTCGGGCGTGTCGCCGAGCTGGCGCAGCACGAAGCCGAAGACGTAGTCGTCGACGGTCGCGAGGATCGACAGCCGCTCCTCCGGCGGCAGGCCGGTCATCTCGGCGGCGCGCAGCGACTGCTCGAAGTGGCGCATGCCGTTGGGACCGAACGGCTGGCCGCGCATCCCCTCCAGCGCCCATCTGTGGCGCATGAAGGCGGCGAGCGAGCGGCGCGCGATCATCGCCGTCGCCTCGCGCCAGTCGTCGCCGGGCAGCTCCCCGTCGGGGACGAGCACCTCGGCCATGATCGCGTCGTCCATCAGCGCGAGCAGGTCGTCCTTCGTCTCGACGTAGTGGTAGAGCGTCATCGTGCCGGCGCCCAGCTCGGCGGCGACGCGGCGCATCGAGACCGCCTCGAAGCCGTCCGCGTCGGCGATCGCGAGCGCCGTCGCGGCGATCTGCTCGCGCGTGAAGCGGGGTCTGCGCGTGCTCGGCTGGGGCCGCATCCAGATCGGGGGTCTTGCCATTCGTACAGCGTACTGCTAGCTTGATCGTACGATGTACGAGACACAAGTACGCAGTACGACCAATCGCTCCGCGGCGGCAGGCCCCGCCCCCGCGTCGAGCGCCGCGGCGGGAGCGCACGCTCCCGTCGCCGCGCCCAGCGCC
>JAEXXR010000455.1 GCA_023405705.1 Actinomycetes bacterium | reverse complement strand
GATGGCGGCCGGCGCCGACGCCTGGCGCGCGGCGCTCGACGCGATCGACGGCCCGCCGCGGCGGCAGGGGCCGCTGCGGGGCGTCGTCGTGCTCGACGTGACGCGCGTCGTCGCGGGGCCGTTCTGCGCGATGCTGCTCGGCGACCTCGGCGCGACCGTGATCAAGGTCGAGAACCCGGCCGAGCCCGACTACGCACGCGAGTTCCCGCCGTTCGTCGGCGCCGGCGACGACCGCTTCAGCGGCTTCTTCGCGCAGTACAACCGCAACAAGCTCGGGATCACGCTCGACCTCAAGTCGGAGGAGGGGAGAGCGCTGCTGCGCGAGCTGGTGCGGCGCAGCGACGTGCTCGTCGAGAACTTCCGCGCCGGCACGATGGAGCGGCTCGGCGTCGGCTGGAGCGCGCTGCGCGAAGTCAACCCTGCGCTCGTCTACACCGCGATCTCCGGCTTCGGCCAGTACGGGCCGAGCTCGCGCAAGCCGGCCTACGACAACAGCGGCCAGGCGACCGGCGGGCTGTGGTCGATGAACGGCTACCCGGACCGCGAGCCGGCCCGCGTCGGCACGATCATCGGCGACCTGTCGGCGTCGCTGTACGCGGCGTTCGGGACGGTCGCGGCGCTGCGTGAGGCGGAGCGGACCGGCGTCGGCCAGATCGTCGACGTCTCCCAGCAGGACGCGGTCCTGTCGCTGACCGAGAACGCCGTCGCGGGCTACACGGTCGACGGCAGAATCCCCTCGCCGCTCGGCAACGACCACCCGTTCGTGCGGCCCTACGGCCTGTTCCCGTGCGCCGACGGCCACGTCTTCTTCGGCGGCTACACGCAGAAGCTGTGGCGCGAGAGCTGCGAGATCTTCGGCATGCCGGAGCTGCTGGAGGACCCGGAGCTGGCGACGATGGAGCAGCGCTTCGACGACGGCGTCTACGAGCGCCGCGTCAAGCCGATCGTCGAGGGCTGGTTCGCGTCGCGGACGAAGGCGGAGCTGGAGGAGATGGCCGGCGACCGCATCCCGCTGAGCGCGGTGAAGGACATCGGCGAGGTCGTCGCCGATCCGCAGGTGGCGGCGCGCGAGATGGTCGTCGACGTCGACTACCCCGGTGGCGCGGTCGGGATCTTCGGCCTGCCGGTGAAGCTGAGCGAGACGCCCGGCGACCCGCGCGCCCGCGCGCCGCTGACCGGCGAGCACAACGACGCCGTCTGGGGCGACGCCTTGGGGTTGGGTGCCGAGCGGGTCGCGGAGCTGCGCGCGAGCGGGGTGATCTGAGCCGATGTCGATCGCCTACTCCGTCACCGACGGGATCGCCGAGATCCGCTTCGACCGGCCGGAGAAGCTGAACGCGCTGACGCTGGCGATGTACGAGCAGCTGGGGGAGGCGTGGGCGCGCGCCCGCGCGGACGACGCCGTGCGCGTGGTGCTGCTGACCGGCGCCGGCGAGCGCGCCTTCTGCGTCGGCGCCGACCTGACCGAGTCGATCCCGGCGCTCGCCTCCGACCGCTTCGACATCTCCGAGTGGGATCCGGCGCATCTGAAGGACGAGCCGCTGCACAAGCCGATCGTCGCGGCCGTCAACGGCCTCTGCCTCGGCGGCGGCTTCGAGATCCTGCTCGCGACCGACATCCGCTTCGCCTCGACGGACGCGAGCTTCGGCTTCCCGGAGCCGTCGATCGGCTTCGTCCCGGCCGGCGGCACGCTCGTGCGGCTGGTGCGGCAGATCGGCTACGCGCCGGCGATGGAGCTGCTGCTGACGGCCGAGCGGTTCGACCCCGAGCACCTGCTGCGCGTCGGCGTCCTGAACCACGTCGTCGAGCCCGCGCAGCTGCCGCCGGCCGCGCGCGCCTGCGCCGAGCGGATCGCCGCGTTGAGCCCGCAGGCGGTGCAGGCGACCAAGCGCAGCGTGCTGGAGCTGGCCGACCTGCCGCTGCGCGAGGCGTTCGCGCGCGAGGCGGTGCTCGGCCAGGAGACCTTCACCAGCGCCGACGCGAGAGAGGGCCTGCGCGCGTTCGCCGAGCGCCGCCCTCCGCGCTTCTGAACTTCGAGAACCACAGGAGAGACGATGTCCGCCAACAGCCGGCTGCCCGGCTTCTACAAGCTGACCCCTGACGAGCGCCTGGAGACCGCGGCGAGAGCCGCCGGCGTGGCGTCGTCGGAGCTGGACGCGCTGCGCGCGCCGCTGTCCGAGACGCTGCCGGTGCTCGACGGGATGGTCGAGAACGCCGTCGGCGCGATCTCGCTGCCGGTCGGGATCGGCGCGAACTTCACCGTCAACGGCCGCGACCGGCTCGTGCCGATGGCGACCGAGGAGCCGTCGGTGATCGCGGCCGCCAGCAACCTCGCGCAGGTCGCGCGCGAGCGCGGCGGCTTCCACTGCTCGACGAGCGCGCCGCTGATGATCGCCCAGGTGCAGGTGCTCGACGTCGCCGACCCGCAGGGCGCGAAGCTGCGTCTGCTGGAGCACCGCGACGAGCTGCTGGCGGCGGCGAACGAGCAGGACCCGGTGCTGGTGCGGTTCGGCGGCGGCGCGCGCGAGATCGAGGTGCGGGTCGTGCACGGCCCGGAGACCACGCACGTCGTGCTGCACCTGATCGTCGACGTCGGCGACGCGATGGGCGCCAACGCCGTCAACACGATGGCGGAGGCGCTCGCGCCGCGGATCGCGGAGATCGCGCGCGGCCGCGTGCTGCTGCGGATCCTCTCCAACAAGGCCGACAAGCGGCTCGCGCGGGCGCGTGCCGTCTTCGACGCCGGCAAGCTCGGCGGGCCCGACGTCGTGCACGGGATCGTCGACGCCTACCGCCTGGCGGCCGACGACCCCTATCGCGCCGCGACCCACAACAAGGGCGTGATGAACGGGATCAGCGCCGTCGTGCTCGCGACCGGCAACGACACGCGCGCGGTCGAGGCCGGCTGCCACAGCCACGCCGTGCGGGACGGCCGCTACACGACGCTGTCGCACATGGAGGTCGACGCCGACGGCAACCTCGTCGGGACGCTGGAGGTGCCGATGCCGGTCGGGCTGGTCGGCGGCGCGACGAAGACCCACCCGGCCGCGCGCGCGGCGATCAGGCTGCTGGGCGTCGAGACGGCGGCCGAGCTGGCCGAGATCGTCGTCGCGGTCGGCCTGGCGCAGAACGTCGGCGCCCTCCGCGCGCTCGCGACCGAGGGGATCCAGCGCGGCCACATGACCCTCCACGCCCGCAACGTCGCGATCTCGGCCGGCGCGTCGCCGGAGGAGGTCGACGCGGTCGTGGCTGAGCTGGTCTCCCGCGGCGCGGTGCGGCAGGACGTGGCCGAGACGGTGCTGGCCGAGCTGCGCGCGGGCGCGGTGGCGTGAGCGGGGGCGACTCGGCGGGCGGCGGCGTGGCCGGTGGC
>JAEXXR010000288.1 GCA_023405705.1 Actinomycetes bacterium | reverse complement strand
CGCTCAGCCGCCGCGCTTGCGCCGCAGCGAGCCCCAGCCGTTCATGAACAGGAACGCGGCGAGCGTCTGCAGCGCGTGCTCGCCGGGCCACGGGTCGCGACCGCGGCCGATCCGGTGCATCTGGCGGGTGTGCCAGAAGAGGTCGATCGCGCTGTCGAGCGTGCGCACGCCGATCGCCTTCTCGCCCGCGTCGACGCGCGCGCGGCGGCCGTCGAGCAGCTCGCCGCCGGCGTCGGGGTGGAGCGCGAGCGGTCGGGCGATCCCGATCACGTCGCAGCCGCCGTCGGCGAGCGCCTCGGCCATCGCCTCGGTCGTGCGGAAGCCGCCGGTCACCATCAGCGGCAGTCCCGGCACCCGCGCGCGGATCTGCTCGGCGTAGTCGAGGAAGTAGGCCTCGCGGGCACGGGTGGTCGCGCGCGCGTGCGTGCCCGCGTGTGCGCGCGCACGAGCGCGTGCCGAGTCCTTGTTGCCCATCATCGCCGGCGCCTCGTAAGTGCCGCCGCTGATCTCGACGAGGTCGATCCCCTCCGCGGCGAGCGCGACGACGACGTCGGAGGACTCCTCCTCGCTGAAGCCGCCGCGCTGGAAGTCGGCCGAGTTGAGCTTGATCCCGATCGGGTAGTCGGGCCCGACGGCCGCGCGGGTCGCGCGCAGGACCTCGAGCACGAAGCGGCGGCGGCGCTCGGCGTCGCCGCCCCACCCGTCGTCACGCTGGTTGGCGCGCGGCGACAGGAACTGCGAGATCAGGTAGCCGTGGGCGCCGTGCAGCTGGACGCCGTCGAAGCCGGCTGCCTTGACGACCGCCGCGGTCCGCGCGAAGCGCGCGACGATCTCCTCGATCTCGGCGCCGGTCAGCTCGTGCGGCGTCACGGCGCCGGGCACCTTCGTCGCGACCGCGCTCGGCGCGACCGGGCGCTCGCCGGCGATCCGCAGCGCCTGGCGGCCGGGGTGGTTGACCTGCACCCAGATCGCGTTGCCGCCGCGCTTGCCGGCCTCGGCCCAGCGGCGCAGCGCCGGCAGGTCGCGCTCGTCCTCGATCACGACGTTGCGCGGCTCGCCGACGTGGCGGCGGTCGACCTGCACGTTGCCGGTGATCACGAGGCCGCAGCCGCCGTCGCCCCAGCGCGCGTAGAGCGCGTCGAGCCGGTCGGTGGGGCCGTTGGCGCGGTCGCCGAGCTGCTCGCTCATCGCCGCCTTCGCGAGCCGGTTGGGAAGCACGGCGCCGCAGGGGAGCGTGAGCGGCGCGTCAAGTGTCGTCGTCTCCACGGCGGCGATGGTACCGTGCGGTACCAATGGCCACGCCGGTTGCCATCGAGGGAGCGAGAGAGCGGCTCGTCTGCGGCATGAACGCCGCGGTCGCCGAGAAGGGCTACGGCCCGACGACGATCGCCGACGTCGTGCGCCACGCGCGCGTCTCCAAGCGCACCTTCTACGAGCAGTTCGACGACAAGGAGGCGTGCTTCCTCGCCGCCTACGACGCCGCCTCCGACCACGTCATCGGCGCGATGACGCAGGCCTCGGCCGCTGCCGCGGGCGAGCCGTGGGACGCGCGCGTCGAGCGGGTCGTCGTCGCCTACCTCGGCGCGATGGCGGCGCGACCGGAGCTGACGCGCACCTTCCTCGTCGAGATCCTCGGAGCCGGCCCCCGCGCGCTCGCGCGCCGCCGCGAGACGATGGAGCGGTTCGCCGACCAGATGGTCGCGTTCTGCGACGAGCTGCGCCGCGACGAGCCCGCGCTGCGGCCGGTCCCGCGCGCGCTCGCGACCGCCGTCGTCGGCGGCATCAACGAACTGGTGCTCGGTGCCGCCGAGCACGGACGCGCCGGTCAGCTCGCGGAGCTGCGCGAGACCGCCGCGACCCTGATCCGCTCCGTCCTGACCGGGCCGGGGCAGGCGACGAAGGAGGCCCGTTGACCGACACGTCCCCCATCCCGCCCGCGAATGACCGCGAGGCGCTGCGCGACAAGGTCGCGCTGGTGACCGGCGGCGCCAGCGGCATCGGCCGCCTGACCGCGCTGGCGCTGGCCGAGTCCGGCGCCGAGGTCGTCGTCGCCGACCTCGACGAGGATGGCGCCCGCGCGGTCGCCGAGCAGGTCGGCGGCCATGCCTTCGCGCTCGACGTCAGCGACCTCGACGCCAACCACGCCGCCGTCGCCTTCGCGCAGGAGCGGGCCGGCGGGCTCGACCTCGTGATGCTGAACGCCGGCGTCACCAGCGACACGATCCTCGGCGAGCACTTCGACCTTTCGCGGTACCGGCGCGCGATGGGCGTCAACCTCGACGGCGTCGTCTTCGGGACCCAGGCCGCGCTTCCGGCCCTGAAGGCGCGCGGCGGCGGCTCGATCGTCGCGACCGCCTCGCTCGCCGGCCTCACCGCCGTCCCGCTCGACGCGATCTACGCCGCCAACAAGCACGCGGTCGTCGGGCTGACGCGCTCGCTCGGCCCGCTGCTCGCGCAGGACGGGATCCGCTTCAACGCCGTCTGCCCGACCTTCGCCGAGACGCCGCTGATCGCGCACGTCAGAGACGGGCTGCGCGCCGCCGGCTTCGAGCTGCTCGACCCGCAGGTCGTCGCCGAGACGGCGCTGCACCTGTTCGCCGGCGCGATGACCGGCGAGTGCTGGTTCTGCCAGATCGGGCGCGAGCCGGCGCCGTTCCAGTTCCGCAACCTGCCGGGCCCGCGGACGGCCCCGGCCGAGGAGGCCGCGTCGTGAGGGCGATCGAGATCTTCGAGGAGAGCGGGCCGCGCAGCGGGCTGCGGCTCGCCGAGCTGCCGGAGCCGGAGGCGTCGCACATGCTGACGCCGGGCGAGGGCGTCGTCGTCGACGTCCACGCCGCCGGCGTCTCCTTCCCCGAGCTGCTCCAGTCGCGCGGGATGTACCAGCTGAGACCGCCGCTGCCGTTCGTCCCCGGCAGCGAGGTCGGCGGGATCGTCCGCAGCGCGCCGGCCGGCGCTCCGGTCTCCCCCGGCGACCGCGTCGCCGCCTTCAGCGTGCTCGGCGGCTGGGCCGAGACGGCGGTCGCGCCGGCGTTCATGTGCTTCCGGCTGCCGGACGCGCTCGACTTCGCGCAGGGCGCCGGCCTGATCCTCAACTACCACACCGCCTGGTTCGCGCTGAAGCTGCGCGGACGGCTCGAGACCGGCGAGACGGTGCTCGTCCACGGCGCCGCGGGCGGCGTCGGCACGGCCGCGCTGCAGATCGCCAAGGGCCTTGGCGCGCGCACGATCGCCGTCGTCTCGACGGCTGAGAAGGAGCAGGTCGCGCGCGCGGCAGGCGCCGACGAGGTCGTCCGCTCCGACGGCGCCTGGAAGGACGACGTCAAGGCGCTCGGCGGCGCCGACGTCGTGCTCGACCCGGTCGGCGGCGACCGCTTCACCGACTCGCTGCGGTCGCTGAAGGAGGACGGTCGGCTGGTCGTCGTCGGCTTCACCGGCGGCGCGATCCCCGAGGTCAGGGTCAACCGGCTGCTGCTCAACAACGTCAGCGTCGTCGGCGCCGGCTGGGGTGCGTACGTGATGGGCAAGCCGCAGCTCAACCAGCAGATCGGCGGCGCGCTCGACGAGCTGATCGCGAGCGGCCACGTGCGGCCGATCGTCGGCGCGCGGCTGCCGCTGGAGCGGGCCGCCGACGCGCTCGAGCTGCTCGAAGGGCGCAGGGCGACCGGCAAGGTCGTGCTCGACGTGCGGCCGGACTGACCGCCGCCGGACCCGGATCAAGGAGAGAGGAACCGCATGGACTTCGAGCTGAGCGACCGCGCCAAGGACTTCCAGCAGCGCCTCCAGGCGTTCATGGACGAGAGCGTCTACCCGGCCGAGCCGGTCTACGTCGAGCAGGTGCGCGCGGGCGACACGCCGCACGTCCACCCGCCGGTGATGGAGGAGCTGAAGGAGGAGGCGCGCAGGCGCGGGCTGTGGAACCTCTTCCTGCCCGACCCGGCGCACGGACCGGGCCTCAGCTACCTGGAGTACGCGACGCTCGCCGAGCTGATGGGCCGCACCTCGATCGCCGCCGAGGCGACCAACTGCAACGCGCCCGACACCGGCAACATGGAGGTGCTGCACCAGTTCGGCACCGAGGAGCAGAAGGCCCGCTGGCTGCAGCCGCTGCTCGACGGCGAGATCCGCTCCGGCTTCGCGATGACCGAGCCCGACGTCGCCTCCTCCGACGCGACCAACGTCCAGCTGAGCATGGTCCGCGACGGCGACGACCTCGTCCTCAACGGCCGCAAGTGGTGGACGACCGGGGTCCTGCACCCCAGATGCAGAATCCTGATCGTGATGGGCAAGACCGATCCGGAGGCGCACGTCTACGCCCAGCAGTCGATGGTGCTGGTGCCGCTCGACACGCCGGGGCTGGAGATCGTCCGCTCGCTGCCGGTCTTCGGGTACCACGACCCCGAGGGCCACGCCGAGCTGAAGTTCACCGACGTGCGCGTCCCGTCCGAGAACGTGATCGCGCAGCCGGGCGCCGGCTTCCTGATCGCGCAGGCCCGGCTGGGCCCGGGCCGCATCCACCACTGCATGCGCGCGATCGGCGCCGCCGAGCGGGCGCTGGAGCTGATGTGCGCGCGCGCCGACGCGCGCGAGACCTTCGGCAAGCCGGTCTCGACCCGCTCCAACATCCGCGACTGGATCGCGGAGGCGCGGATCGAGCTGGAGATGCTGCGGCTGCTGGTGCTGAAGACCGCCTGGCTGGTCGACCGCGTCGGCGGCAAGAACGCGCGCATCGAGGTGGCGGCGATCAAGGTCGCGGCGCCGAACATCGCGCTGAAGATCATCGACCGCGCGATCCAGGTCCACGGCGGCGCCGGGGTCTCCGACGACACGCCGCTGGCGTACATGTACGCGCACATGCGCACGCTGCGCCTGGCCGACGGCCCCGACGAGGTCCACAAGCTGTCGATCGCGCGGCGCGAGCTGCGACGCCAGCGCGGCGAGGAGGAGCCGGTCCTTTGATGCGCTGCGGCCTGCGGCCTTGCGCCTCAAAGCACTTGCGCGAACTCGGCAGAGCCTCGTTCGCGGGGACGTGGGCGTGACCGAGGACCGCGCCGTCCGTGACGAGGACGCCTTCGACGTCGCGGCGGTCGACGCGTGGCTGCGCGGCACGCCCGGCGGCGCCGAGCTGCCGGACGGGCCGCCGCAGGTGCGGCAGTTCGCCGGCGGCGCCTCCAACCTCACCTACCTGCTGCGCTACGACGGCCGCGACCTGATCCTGCGACGGCCGCCGGCCGGGACGAAGGCCTCCTCGGCGCACGACATGGCGCGCGAGCACCGCATCCAGCTGGCGCTGAAGCCGGCCTTCCCGTATGTCCCCGAGATGGTCGCGCTGTGCACCGACCACGGCGTGCTCGGCAGCGACTTCTACGTGATGGAGCGGGTGCCGGGCGTGATCCCGCGCCGCTCGATGCCGCCCGAGGTCGGCACCGACCCGGCGCGGATGACGGCGCTCGGCGAGCGGTTCGTCGACCTGCTCGTCGAGCTGCACGCGATCGACCCTGCGGCCGCCGGGCTCGGCGACCTCGGCCGCGGCAGCGGCTACGTCGGGCGACAGGTCGCCGGCTGGTCGGAGCGCTACGCGCGCGCGAAGACGTGGAACGTCCCGTCGTTCAAGGCGGTGATGCGGTGGCTCGACGAGCGCCAGCCGCCCGAGGTGCGCACCTGCGTGATCCACAACGACTTCCGGCTCGACAACCTCGTGCTCGACGCCGCGGAGCCGACGCGCGTGCGCGCCGTGCTCGACTGGGAGCTCGCGACGCTCGGCGACCCGCTGATGGACCTCGGCGCCTCGCTCGCCTACTGGATCGAGCCGGGTGACGGCCGCGGCGCCCAGCAGTTCCGCAGACAGCCGTCGCACCTGCCGGGGATGCCGACGCGGCGCCAGATCGTCGAGCGCTACTGCGCCGCGACCGGCCTCGACCCCGGCGACTGGCCGTTCTACGAGGTCTACGGCATGTTCCGCCTCGCCGGCATCGCCCAGCAGATCTACTACCGCTACGCGAGAGGCCAGACGACCAACCCGGCCTTCAAGCGCTTCTGGCTCGCCGCCCACGTCCTCGACCGCCGCTGCCGGCAGGCGATGCGCGCGGCGGGGTGAGCCGGGGCGCGGCCTGGCGCGCAGCGGCCCGACGCACCGTATTCTTGCCGCGATGTCGAGGGAGGAGTTCCTGCGCCGGCTGGGAGACGCGCGCACCCACTGGGCAGCGGTCGTCGTGCTGCTCGAGCGCTGGCGCTCGCACCGCCCCGAGCACCCGGCGTGGCGCTCGGACGGCGCCGGGTACCAGGCCTGGACGGCGCTCGTCGAAGCGACCGAGCGCCACTTCGAGGCGCCGCCGCAGCTCGACGGCGACGGCGCGTTGACCGATGTCGACCGCCGGCGCATCCGCGCCTGGACCGCCGACGGGGATGACCTCGACGCCGTCCACGCGGTCGCGTGGGGCATCGACGTCGTCTCCTCGCTCACGTTCGCCAGCTCGTGGCGCGACGAGCTGTGCGCGAACGGCGGGTGCGTGCACCGGCTCGAGCCGGGGCAGCTCCACCCCACCGCCGATCCGCCATGGGCGATGCGCGACGGCGTCGGCCGCTCGTCCCGCCCGTCGTCGCTGTCGCCGCCGCGGATCGACGAGCTGCCGCACGTGCGGGTTCGCGAGCGCGACGACTTCGACGTCTGGGTCGACTTTCGCTTCGACCGGGAGCTCGATCCGATCGTGCGCAATCTCACGACGGTCGCGACGCTGCATCCCAACGCGGACCTCGGCGAGTTCGACCTGCCGGAGAAGGGACCGCAGCTGATCTTCCCGGTCCGGCCGCGCGACCTGATGCGCCAGCGCAGGCACGTGCTCGCGCTGGTCGACGCCGCGCTCGAGCAGGGAGCGCGGATCGTGGTGCTGCCCGAGCTGTCGACCACTCCGGCGATCGTCGACGCGATCCGGGCCAGACTCGCCAAGGCGGAGCGAGGCGCCCTCGTGGTCGCCGACAGCTGCCACGTCACGACGAACGGCAGCGACGAGAACGAGACGCGCGGACTGCTCCCGGACGTGCGCGAGGATCTGCTGCACGCGAAGCTCGTGCCGTTCACCGACGAGCTCTCCCCGCGGCCGCCCTCGAAGGAGGGGATCGCGTTCAAACGGCCCGGGAGACTGACGATCTACCACGCGCGCGAGTTCCGGCTCGCCTTCGCGATCTGCCGCGACTTCCTCGACGCCACGCTCGCCACCGCCCTCGACCGGCTGGCAGCGAACGTGATCTGCGTCCCGGCGATGTCGGAGAAGACGCACCCGTTCGTGGCCAGTACGCACACGCGGGTCCAGCGCAGCCAGGCGCTCTCCGTCGTCGCCAACGGCCCGCTGCGGTGGAACGGCGCGCGCGGTCCCTGGCAGCCGGCGGCGGTGCTCGGCCAACCGGTCGAAGGAGCCGAGACGCGCACGAACCCGCCTGCGGGCGCGACCCTCGGCGCCCCCGGCCTCTCGCTCTTCAACACCGATCTGACTGGTGCTTGAACGCTTACCTCAGGAGCTCTCAGAAACGCCCTGGGAGATTCCTGTCAGAATGCGTCAATGTTATTGACATGTCTATTACACATGGGTAGCTTGCGAACATGAGCGTCACCAGCAGGATCGACATCAGCGCACTGTCATTCCAAGCGTTCGCCGCATTGGTCGAACGCGCGCTCGACGCGGAGCACGAGGCGGCGATCAACGACGTGCTCGACGCGCTCGCCGAGCGGACGGGAAGCGTCGTCTCCGGCCGCCACCCCGGCGAGATCTCGGAGCTGCGCGGCGATCTGGCACGACTGCGCCGACGCGTCCAAGCCAACAGCGGCAGACGAGCCGAGATGGTCGCGAGCGCGCTCCACCGATTCGGCCTCACGCTCGACAGCGGGCTCACGAGCGCGCTGATGCACGACGCGGCGGAGAGACGCGCCACCGCACGGACGGTGCTGCGCGACCGCATCCTCCAGGC
The DNA here is from genome assembly GCA_023405705.1 of Actinomycetes bacterium. Next base: position 4,394 of record JAEXXR010000288.1, on the reverse strand, counting down.
GCTCGCCGCCCACGGCGCGATGCGCCCGAGCGAGCTCGCCAAGCAGCTCGACTCCGGTCCTTCCCAGATCTCGCGCTGCCTCAAGCACCTCCAGGAGGAGCAGCGCATCGAGGCCGCGCCCGACGCCAGCGGCGACGGCCGCGCGAGCGCTTACCAGCTGCGCACGACGGCGCCGACCGCGGCGGCCGCCGCCTGACCGCATCGCGCGGTCGCCGGGACTCCCGCCGGCACAGCGCCGAGCGCCGGGCGCCGAGACGAACGAGGCCCCCGCTCCGGCGGGAGCGGGGGCCTCGTCGTGCAGTGGAGACGCCGGGAATTGAACCCGGGTCCGCAGTCGCGCAAGGGATGGCGTCTACGAGCGTATCCGGCGCTCTGATCTCGTCCCCCGCTCGCCTCGCCGGCCGGGTTGCGGGGGACCAGCCTCCTGAAGTTGTCCCCGGTTCGGCAGAGGCGTACCTCCCCGGGTGAGCCTGCTTCTGATTCCGGCGATCCCCGCGGCAGGCTGGCGGGGGCCGAAACCTCACGGCTCTAGCTAGTGCTAGGCGGCGAGGGCGTACTCGTGAGAGTCCGCACGTATGGTTTTTCCGGTGGTTTAACGAGGCCAACCGGAACCTCGACTCGCAACCATCCCAGCGAACCGACCACGTCGAAGCCTGTCGTCCCCTGGGATGTACAGCTCCTCCAGTCTAGCCTGATCGCGCCGGCGAGCGAGGGGCGAAGGATCGCGGGGCGCCGGACTGTCCGCGCGGCTCCGCGCGCGGCGCCGGCCCAGTGCGGTCCCCTGCCACAATCGAGCGATGGACGATCGCGCCAGGTGGCTGCCGCCCGCCTCCCCCACGCCGGCCTCCCAGCCGGAGCCGACCTGGGGCGAGCCCGCGCACGCGGGCGCGCGGCAGCCGTGGGGCGAACAGACCCCGGCCGGCGGGCACGACGGCGGCTGGGGCGGCCACCAGCCGCAGCGACCGCAGTCGAGGCTGCGCCGCCTGTTCGGCCCGCTGCTGGTCGGCGGCGCGCTGCTCGTCAGACTGCTCGGCCCGCTCAAGGGCCTGCTGCTGGCGCTGCCGAAGCTGAAGCTGCTGACGACCTCGGGCTCGATGCTCGTCTCGGTCGCGGCCTACAGCCTCATCTGGGGCTGGAAGTTCGCGCTCGGCTTCGTGCTGCTGCTGCTCGTCCACGAGCTCGGGCACGTGATCCAGCTGCGGCGCGAGGGGATCGAGGCGAGCGCGCCGATGTTCATCCCCTTCCTCGGCGCGGTCGTCTCCGCGAAGTCGCTCGGCGACGACGCGACGGCGGAGGCGCGCGTCGGCCTGGCCGGGCCGATCCTCGGCTCGCTCGGCGCGGCGGCGCTGATCCCCGTCTGGCTGATCACCGGCGACGACTTCTGGCAGGCGCTGGCCTTCACCGGCTTCTTCCTCAACCTCTTCAACCTGCTGCCGGTCGTGCCGCTCGACGGCGGCCGCGCGATGGCCGCGATGTCGCCGTGGATGTGGTTCGTCGGCCTCGGCGCGATGGTCGGCGTCGCCTTCGCCTTCCCCAACCCGATCATCATCCTCATCGCGCTGTTCGCCGCGTTCGAGACGTGGCGCCGCTGGAAGGCGCTGAGAGCGGGCGGCGAGCAGGCCGCCAGCTACTACAGAGTCAAGCCGCTCCACCGCGTGCTGGTGGTCGTCGTCTACGTCGGGCTGATCGTCGCGCTCGTCGTCGGGATGGACGCGACGCACCTCGAGCGGACCTTCGACGAGGTCTAGGCGGGATGGGGCGCCGGCCGCGGTCGTGCCGGGCGGGGTTTGCGGCACGACGGGGCGGAGCGGTCGCGATCAGGCGTCGATCGTGCTGACGGCGGCCGAGTGCCGTTCGCGCACGAGCACGCCCGAGAGCGCGACGATCAGGCCGATCGCCGACAGCGCGGCGATCACGCCGAGCGCCGGCCGGTAGGCCGAGATGAGGGTCTGCGGGTCGGTCGAGGCGCCGGCCTGCGAGGCGACGACGGCGGTCGTGATCGCGAGCACGACGGCGCCGCCGACCTGGAACGAGGTGTTCACGAGCCCGGAGGCGAGCCCCTGCTCGTGGTCCTCGATCCCGGCCGTCGCCTGCATGTTGAGCGCCGGGAAGCAGAGCGCGAAGCCGACGCCGAGCAGCAGCATCGTCGGCAGGATCGTCGTCACGTACGACGGCGATTCGTCGATCCGCAGGAACAGCAGGTAGCCGACCGCGAAGGCGACGAAGCCGCCGACGAGGATCGGCGCCGTCCCGACGCGGTCGGCGACCTTGCCGATCCGCGGCGCGACGGTCGCGACGAGCAGGCCGGCCGGCAGGAAGGCGAGCGCCGTCTCCAGCGCGCTCCACCCGAGCAGCGACTGCAGGTAGAGGGTCGCGATGAACTGGAACGAGACGTAGCTGCCGAAGACGGCGACGGCGCCGACGTTGGCCCGCACGAGCGAGCCGGAGCGGAAGATCCCCAGCCGCACGAGCGGATGCCTGACGCGTCGCTCCAGCGTGATGAAGGTCGCCAGCAGGATCGCGGCGATCGCGAAGCCGATCAGCGTCCGGGGCGCGCCCCAGCCGTGGTCGGGAGCGGTCACGACGGTCTGGACGAGCACGAGCATCGCGGCCGAGATCGAGACGGCGCCGCCGACGTCGAAGCTCTGGCGCTCGGCCGGGTCGACCCTGTCGCGCGGGATCAGGCGGATGCCGGCGAGCAGGACGAGCAGCGCGATCGGCGCCGGCACGAGGAAGGTCCAGCGCCAGCCGATCTCGGTCAGCAGGCCGCCGAAGATCAGGCCGGCGGAGAAGCCGGTCGCGCCGCAGGCGGCGTAGATCGCGAGTGCTCTGTTGCGGACGGGACCCTCTCTGAAGGTCGTCGTCACGATCGAGAGGCCGGCGGGGACGGTGAAGGCGGCGCTGACGCCCTTGATGAAGCGGGTGGCGATCAGGACGGCCCCGTCGTTCGCGATCCCGCCGAGCACGGAGGCGACGGCGAAGACGGCGACGGCGGCGAGGAAGACGGAGCGGCGGCCGAGGATGTCGGCGGTGCGCCCGCCGAGCAGCAGCAGGCCGCCGTAGCCGAGCACGTAGCCCGAGACGACCCACTGCAGGTCGCTGGTGGTGAGGCCGAGGTCGGCGCCGATCGACGGCAGCGCGACGCCGACCATCGAGACGTCGAGCCCGTCGAGGAAGAGCGCTCCGCAGAGCACGAGGAGGGCGCCCCACAGGCGTGCGTCCCAGCGCTCTGCGCCGGGGACCGCGTCTGCCCGCGTGGAGGGCGACGGTGGAGAGGAGAGTGCGGTCATGGCGGAGGAGAATACATGCGCGTGCAAAGATTGCAGATGAAAATTGTGTTAGGACAAATATTGCGTGTGTTTGGTACAATCGCGCCGTCATGCCCCCCAGCCGTCCCGTGGACGCCTCGGCACCGACCGAGGCCTGCGCAGGCGCTCGCGACGACGACGCGCTCGTCCTCCGCTGGCGCGAGCTGCTCGACTGCCACGCCCGCACGACGGGCGCGCTGGAGAAGGTCCTGCAGGAGCGCCACCAGCTCGGCGTCAGCGAGTTCGAGGTGCTGGAGCGGCTGGCCGGCTGCGACCGGGAGCAGAACCGCATGCAGGCGCTGGCGGACACCGTCCACCTGAGCCAGAGCGCGCTGTCGCGGCTGATCGGCCGCCTCGAGGCCGACGGCCTCGTCACCCGCTCGATGTGCAGCGACGACCGCCGCGGCATCTTCGCCTGCCTCACCCCCGCCGGCCGCGAGCGCTACGAAGCCGCGCGCCCGACGCAACGGCAGCTGCTCTCAGAGCTGCTCAACGATTGACACCGCCCTCAGCGGTGCGGATCGTCGTGCCTGGCGCGGACGCAGGGAGCGCGGTGGGCGCCAGCCCATGAGCGACCGAGGACAAAGCCAGGCGCGGCGAGGCGTGCCGCTGAGCTAGTACCGCTCGGCGTCGCGCACTGCTCGGCGCATCTCGCGGTCCTGCTCGCGCGCCTTGATCGTCTCGCGCTTGTCGAACTGGTCCTTGCCCTGCGCCAGCGCCAGCTCGCACTTCGCACGCGGGCCTCTGAAGTAGATCCGCGTCGGCACGAGCGTGAGGCCTCTCTCCCTCGTCTTGCCGACGAGCCGCTCGATCTCGCGTCTGTGCAGCAGCAGCTTGCGGTCGCGCTCGGGGAGGTGGTTGTCACGGTAGGCGGAGGCGTACGGCGGGATGTGCATGTTGACGAGCCACACCTCGCCGCCTCTGACGACCGCGTAGGCGTCCTTCATCTGCGCCCCGCCCTCGCGCAGCGACTTGACCTCGGTGCCGGTCAGGACCATGCCGGCCTCGAAGGTGTCGAGCAGGTTGAAGCGGAACCGCGCCTGGCGGTTCGTCGCGACGTCGCCGGGGGCGACCTTCTTCTTGGCC
>JAEXXR010000345.1 GCA_023405705.1 Actinomycetes bacterium | reverse complement strand
GGCGCTGTGGCGCGGCGCCTGCCGCGCGGCGGCGCTGCCGCTGCTCGACCGCGCGCTGGCGCGGGGCGCGACCTTCGTCTTCAGGCCGTCGGTCGGAGAGCGGCTCTCCTACACGCGCAACCCGGCCGCGCGCGACCTGCTGCGCCACGCCTTCATGGACGTCGGCGGCAACGGCAACCGCGCCCGCTCGTGGTCGCGCTTCGCGCGGCGCTGGCCGGTCGAGCCGCAGCGTCAGCTGCTCGACGGCTACCGTGCGATCACCGCGCCGACGCTGCTGCTGTGGGCCGATCACGATCCGGCACACCCGCTGGAGACGGCCCGCGAGGCGCTCGACCTGCTGCCCGACGCCGACCTGCGCGTGCTGCCCGACACCGGCTTCCTGATGGCCTACGACGACCCGGTGGGACTGGCCCGCGAGCTGATCGCGTTCCTGCGCTGACCGTTCCAAGTCCACGGGCGCGCGTACCAGCGGTCGCGGACGGCCCCGGCGCAGTAGCGTTCGGGGTCGGATTGTCTGACAACGAGAACGAGCAGCGAGGCGGAGGTCACATGGGCGAGCAGGAGCAGGAGCAGCTGTGGGGCGGCGAGACGACGAAGGCGGTCGCGAACTTCCCCGTCTCCGGTGAGCGCGTGCCGCTGCCGGTGATCCACTGGCTCGGCCGCATCAAGGGCGCCGCGGCGCGCGTCAACGGCGAGCTGGGCCTCCTGGACGCGCAGATCGCGGAGCGGATCGCGGCGGCCGGCGACGAGATCGCGGCCGGCAAGCACGACGCCCAGTTCCCGGTCGACGTCTTCCAGACCGGTTCCGGCACCTCGTCGAACATGAACACCAACGAGGTGATCGCGAACCTCGCCGGCGACGGCGCGCACGCGAACGACCACGTCAACATGGGTCAGTCGTCGAACGACGTCTTCCCGTCTGCGGTCCATCTCGCCGCGCTCGACCAGGCGACCAACACGCTGCTGCCGGCGCTGCGCCAGCTGGAGGCCTCCTTCGAGGCGAAGGCCGCCGCCTTCCAGGACGTCGTCAAGTCGGGCCGCACCCACCTGATGGACGCCGTCCCGGTGACGCTCGGACAGGAGTTCGCCGGCTACGCCGCGCAGATCCGCCTCGGCGCGCGCCGCGTCAAGAACGCGCTGCCGCAGGTGGCGCAGATCCCGCTCGGCGGCACCGCCACCGGCACCGGCCTCAACACCCACCCGGAGTTCGCCGCGCGCGTGCGCAGCAAGCTCGCGCAGGAGAGCAACCTGCAGGTCAGCCCGCCCGAGGACCCCTTCGAGGCGCAGGGCAACCGCGACGCGCTCGTCGAGCTGTCCGGCGCGCTGAAGGTGATCGCCGTCTCGCTGACGAAGATCGCCGGCGACCTCGCGCTGATGGGCTCGGGTCCCCGCGCCGGCATCGGCGAGCTGTTCCTGCCGGAGCTGCAGAAGGGCTCATCGATCATGCCGGGCAAGGTCAACCCGGTGCTGCCCGAGGTCGTGCTGCAGGTGAGCGCGCAGGTGATCGGCAACGACACGGCGATCACCGTCGGCGGCCTCCAGGGCCAGTTCGAGCTGAACGTCCGCATCCCGCTGATCGCGCGCAACCTGCTGCAGTCGATCCAGCTGCTGTCGAACACGGCGAGGCTGTTCGCCGAGAAGTGCGTCGACGGGATCGAGGCCAACCTCGCCGGCTGCGAGCGCTCGGCCGAGTCGACGCTCGCCGTCGCGACCGCGCTCAACCCGTTCATCGGCTACGACAAGGCCGCGGCGATCGTGAAGGCAGCGGCGGAGTCCGGCCGCCCGCTGCGCGAGGTCGCGCTCGAGCAGGGCGTCAGCGAGGAGACCTACAACGAGGCGATCGACCTGCGCAGAATCGCGCGCGGCTCGGCGGCCTGAGACTCGGCCTGCGGCTCCGCTCAAGCTTCGAGAGCTCGCCGGGAGGCTCGTTCTCGGGGCTTGAGCGGCCGGGCCGGGCCTAGCCGCCCAGTTGCGGCCACAGCGCGTAGGCGGGATAGGGCGGCTCGGCGGCCGCCCAGCTGCCGTCGGGCTGCGGGCGCGCCGGGCCGCGCAGCGAGCTCTGGAAGCGCTCGTCGAGGTCGTTGACCTTGTACTGGGTCCACATCCGCACCGGCAGCGCCGCCATCGCCTCCCAGTTGGCCCGCAGCAGCTCGACCTGCTCGGCGAAGGCGTCGGGCTGGTCGGGATCGGCGGTCAGGGCCGGGTCGACGTGGAAGGCGTCCGGGCCGGCCGCTCGGGTCTTGAACTGGTAGCCGCCCTCGGTCAGCCAGACGGCCGGGTCGGGCCAGCCGGCGAGGCGCAGCAGCTCGACCGTCTCCTCGGCGCGCCAGCGCCCTCTCCCGGGCCCCCTGCGCTGCACGCCGTACTTGACGTCGGTGTAGTTGTGCAGCGCCCAGCCGACCGGGGTCGGCGGCAGCCAGCCGGAGAGCTGCTCCAGCAGCCCGGTCGTGAACGCCCGCCACGGGATGCCGCGCTCGGGGTCGTCGTCCTCGTCCAGCACGTCGGCGAGGTTCGGCAGCAGCAGCGCGGGACCCTGCGGCAGCGCCGTCCCGTTGCGGTAGCGGGCCGCGACGGCCGCCGCCGTGCGCACCTGCTCGGCGACGTAGGAGACGAGCGTGCCGTCGGGGAACCGCTCCGACTCGTGCGGCCACCACGTCAGGTTCGGCTCGTTCACCGGCGCCAGCCAGTCGGCGCGCGCCGCCAGCGGGTTGCCGACGGCGGCGCCGTCGCGGCCGGCGCCGGGCGTCGCCTCGCCGCCGGTGTCAGCCCAGCGGGCGCAGCACCAGGCGACGAACCACGCCC
>JAEXXR010000224.1 GCA_023405705.1 Actinomycetes bacterium | reverse complement strand
CTCAACCCCTGGACACGCAGCTCGGCGTGAGTCGCGGCGAGCCGCTCGGCGGGCTCGTCGCCGGGGCGCAGGCCGCGCCGCGGCGCCAGCCACGTCAGCTCGGCGGCGAGCGCGTTGCCGGGCAGCGGCGCCGCGCGTCTGATCGGTTCGGTCATCGGGCATGAGAGCATGCACGGCAGGGCAGACGGAGACCGGCGGGAGAGGAGCGACTGGATGAGCGAGACGGCACCGGCGAGGAGAGCCCGCTCCGCGGCCCGCTCCGGCGGCACGAGAAGGCGGCCGCGCGCCAACGCGCGCGGCAGGGTGCACGAGCCGGCCAGCTCGCCGTTCCCGCCGATCGGCGACTACGCCTTCATCTCCGACTGCCACACCGGCGCGCTGATCGCGCCCGACGGCACCGTCGAGTGGCTGTGCGCGCCGCGCTTCGACTCGCCGAGCTGCTTCGGCACGCTGCTGGACCGCGGCGCCGGCGCCTTCCGCCTCGGCCCGTACGGCACGAGCGTGCCGGGCGCCCGCCGCTACGAGCCGGGCACGAACATCGTCGAGACGACGTGGATGACGCAGTCGGGCTGGCTGATCGTGCGCGACGCGCTCGCGATCGGGCCGTGGGGCGAGCACAACGGCGTCGACGGCAGCCGCACCCGGCCGCCGACCGACGAGGACGCCGAGCACGTGCTGGTGCGGACGATCGAGTGCATCCAGGGCAGCGTGCAGATCGAGATGATCTGCGAGCCGATGTTCGACTACGCGCGCGAGCCTGCCGAGTGGACGGTCGTCGGCGACGGCTACGAGGCGGTCGACGCCCACCACCACACCGGCTCGCTGCGGCTGATGAGCGACCTGCGGATCGGGATCGAGGGCAACCGCGCCCGCGCCCGTCACACGCTGAAGGAGGGGGAGAAGCGGTTCGTCGCGCTCTCATGGGCCAATGACCTGCACGGCCCCAGGGACGCCGAGGAGGCGACCGCGATGCTGACGCGCACGTCGCACTTCTGGCGCGACTGGGTCGACGACGGCCACTTCCCCGACCATCCGTGGCGGGTCCACCTGCAGCGCTCGGCGCTCGTGCTGAAGGGGCTGACGTACGCGCCGACCGGCGCGCTCGTCGCGGCGCTGACGACCTCGCTGCCGGAGACGCCCGGCGGCGAGCGCAACTGGGACTACCGCTACACGTGGATGCGCGACGCGACCTTCACCTTGTGGGGCCTGCACGCGCTCGGCCTCGACTGGGAGGCCGACGACTTCATGCAGTTCGTCGCCGACGTGCCGCGCAACGACGACGGCTCGCTGCAGATCATGTACGGCATCGGCGGTGAGAAGGAGCTGACCGAGTCGACGCTCGACCACCTCACCGGCTACGAGGGCGCGCGACCGGTGCGGATCGGCAACGGCGCCTTCGACCAGCGGCAGAACGACGTCTACGGCGCCGTGCTCGACTCGGTCTACCTGCACACGAAGGCGCGCGGCCACCTGCCGCAGCGGCTGTGGCCGGTGCTGGAGGCGCAGGTGCGCTGCGCGATCGAGGTCTGGGACAAGCCCGACCAGGGGATCTGGGAGGCGCGCGGCGAGCCGCAGCACTACGTCTCCTCGAAGCTGATGTGCTGGGTCGCGCTCGACCGCGGCGCGCGGCTGGCCGAGATCCACGGCGAGCCGGCCCTCGCCGCCGAGTGGCAGGCGATCGCCGACCAGATCAAGGCCGACATCCTCGACCGCGGTGTCCGCGACGGCGTCTTCCGCCAGCACTACGACACCGACGCGCTCGACGCCTCCGTGCTGCTGATCCCGCTCGTGCGCTTCCTGGCGCCCGACGACGAGCGCGTCTGCGCGACCGTCCGCGCGATCGCCCGCGACCTGACCGTCCACGGCTTCGTGCTGCGCTACAGACCGGAGGAGACCGACGACGGCCTCCACGGCGAGGAGGGCTCGTTCCTGATCTGCTCCTTCTGGCTGGTCGCCGCGCTGGAGGAGATCGGCGACCACCGTCGCGCGAAGGCGCTGCTGGAGAGACTGCTCGCGAACGCGTCGCCGCTGAAGCTGTACGCCGAGGAGCTCGACCCGCACAGCGGCCGCCACCTCGGCAACTACCCGCAGGCGTTCACCCACCTGGCCCTGATCAACGCCGTCATGCACGTGATCGAGGGCGAGGGCGGGCTGGCGTAGCTACGGCGTCTGCGCGAGGTCGCGCGCCGGGTCGATCGACCAGCGCGCGGCCAGCTCGGCGAGCGGGGCGTCGATCTCCCAGCGGTCGGGGAGGGCGGGGCCGTCGTGGCCGACGGCGGCGCCCTTCAACGCCATCGAGCCGGCGTTGTCGCCGATCGCGCGGATCTCCGCGACCTCGCCGTCGGTGAGGCGGTTCTCGGCCGGCAGCGCGGCCAGCTCGGCGCGCTTGGCCTCGACCGGCTTTGCGTCCGCGCCGGCCTCCTGCACCAGCGTCGGGACGACCGACTCGACCGGGCCGTGGGCGAGGTTCCACTGGCACGCGAGCTGCAGCGGCGTCAGCTCGTGGCGCGCCGCGATCGCCTCCATCCGCGCGATCCGCTCCAGGCCGCGCTGGACCCAGCCGTCGGGCCGGAACTTGCGGTGGTCGCGCGCGCCGAGCGTGCCGGGGTCCGTCAGGTCGCCGCCGAAGAGGCCGCCGTAGTCGACGACGCGCGTGAGCAGCCTGACGCCGTGGCGCTCGGCGGCCGGGATCGCCAGCTCGCCGGGCCACGGCTCCAGCGGGTTGAGGATCACCATCGCCCAGTCGATCCGCTCGCCGAAGCGCTCGAAGCAGTCGATCAGGTCGAGCGTGAAGCCGTTCGCGGGGCCGGGGGCGACGCCGATCAGGTCGGTCAGGCCGGCGTCGCGCAGCGCCGCCATCCCGTCCCAGACCGCCTCGCTCGTGTAGCCGGTCCGGTCGGGGTTGTGCAGCAGCAGCAGGTCGAAGTGGTCGACGCCGCAGCGCTCCAGCGACGCCTCGGTCGCGCGGCGCAGGTAGGAGGCGTAGTCGCCCTCGCCGCGCAGGCGGGGGTCGGTGAAGCGGGGGAAGCCCTTCGCGCCCTCGCGCTCGCCGTCGTAGAAGTCGTGGCCGACCGCGCCGACGAGCACGTAGTCGTCGCGTCTCAGGCCGGCGAGCGCGCGGCCGAGCAGGCGGTCGGCGTCGCCCGCGCCGTAAGCGTCGGCGGTCAGGACGGTGTGGATCCCGGCGCCCGCGGAGATCGGGTCCGGGCGCAGGAGCGCCAGCAGCCGCTCGTAGTCGAGCGGCTCGCCGAAGTGCATGAAGCGGCCGCCGCTCCAGGTGCCGACCGCGGTGCGGGTGGGATGGGGCATGGGCGACACCTTAGCCAAGGCGCCGCGCGCTTCCGCGGCGGGAGCGACGCGCGCCGGCCGTGCCGGCTCAGCGCAGCAGCTGCGAGGCGCGCGCCTCGGCGATCGTCGCGCGCAGCGTCTCGCGGACGCCGTGTCTCGGGCGCCATCTCAGCTCCCGCTCGGCCTTGGAGACGTCCATCAGCATCGGCACGCGCAGGGCGTTGAGCCACTGCGCGTCCTCGGGCACGAACGGCAGCCGCGTCGCCACCTCGGCGGCGACGTCGACGGCCAGCTCCGGCACCGGGATCGAGTACCAGCCGAGGTCGTCGGCGAGGTCGCGCATCGTCAGCGTGCCGTGGGCGGCGAGGTTGTAGACGCCGCCTCTGCCTCTCCCCAGCACGGCGGCGCGCAGCGCGGTCGCGACGTCGTCGTGGTGGACGAGCTGGAAGGAGATGCCGTTGTCGGGGATCACCGGCTTCAGCACCGGCACCGCGTCGAGCAGCCGCCGGACGGCGTCGGGCATGCGGTCGCCGAGCTGGACGTAGGGGATGCTGCCGATGAACATCAGCGCGTCGGGGCCGGCGACGATGCACGGGCGCAAGACGTAGACCTCGGTCGCGCTGCCGACGGTCACCTCGCTCAGCACCCGCTCGACCGCCGCCTTCGCCTTCGAGTAGGCGTGCGCGTCGGTGCCGCGCGGGCGCAGGTCCTCTCTCAGCAGCGGCGGGTTGTCGTCGTGGAAGCCGTAGGCGGCGACCGACGAGGTGTAGACGAGCCGTCTGGCGCCGGCGCGCACGGCCGCAGAGAAGACGTTGCGCGAGCCGGTCAGGTTGACCTCGCGGCCGGCCTCGCCGGGCGCGCCCATGATCGCGAAGGCGAGGTGGACGACGACGTCGGCGCCGTCGACCAGCTCGGCGACGGCGTCGCGGTCGAGCACGTCGCCGCGCAGGTAGTCGGTCTTCTTCCAACCCTCGGCGGCCGGGTCTATGTCACGGCGGCCCAGCGCCTTGACGCGCGCCACGTCGCGGCTGCGCTCCAGCGCCCGCATCAGTGCACGGCCGACGTCGCCCGTGGGCCCGGTGACCGCGACGGTGACGCCGGCATCCGCCATCGGTCAGCCGGCGCGTCCCGCGCTCTCGTAGCCGGGATCGCCCGGCAGCAGCACGTGCGGCTCGTCCTTGACGAGGACGATCCGCGGCTCGATCGGCACGACCTCGGTCGCCCAGCTGTGCTCGACCAGCTCGTTGACGGAGCCGAAGGGACGCAGCTGCTCGAGGTGCTTGATCGTCGGGAAGACGAGCGGCAGCTGGCCGCCGGCGTGCGCGACGAGCGCCTCGGTCGCGGTCAGCCACTGGGCGGCGACGCACTCTCTCCCGTCGACGCTCGCCTCCGCGCGCCACGGCGCGGGCGCGACGAAGAACCACGTGTCGAAGCGCGTCATCAGGTGGGCCGGGGTGATCCAGCGCGAGAAGGGGACGAGCTGGTCGGCGCCGTCGAGGCGGATGCCGGCCTCCTCGGCGACCTCGCGGATCGCGGCGGCGCGCAGCGCGAAGTGGAGCCCCTCCGGGTCGTCGCTGGCGTAGTCCTCCGGGTCGACGGCGCCGCCGGGGAAGACCCACACGCCGCCCATGAAGCGGGCCTCCGGCGTGCGCTGGACCAGCAGCACCTCCATGCCGTTGTCGCCGTCGCGCACGACGATCACGCTGGCGGCGACGCGCGGGGCGGTGGTGGGACCGGGATTGACCTCTTCGCCTGGACCGAGGCCGGGGTGCTGTTCCATGCGTCGCACCCTACCGGGAGCGCCGGGCACGGCGCGAGGCGAACCGCCCGGCGCGACGTCACGCGGAGGGCGCGCCACCGGCCGGCCGCCCGCGGCGGTCGCGGTACCGTGTCGGCATGAGCACTGATCAGACCCTCCAGAAATGGATCTGCGAGTCCTGCGGCTTCATCTACGACCCGGAGGAAGGCGACCCCGACGGCGGCATCCCCGCCGGCACCGCGTTCGAGGACATCCCGGAGACGTGGTTCTGTCCCGTCTGCGGCGCGCGCAAGCGCGACTTCGTCGCCTACGAGGACTGATCTGAGGCGACGGGCGACGGGCGCCGCACGGCCGGCGCCCGGCCCGGCTGCGGCGGAGGAGGACGATCCGCCAGCTCTCCGGTTTCCATCCGATGGCCGCGACGGACGCCCGCGGACCGGACCATCTACGCTTCCCGCAGCGTGCACCTCCGCAGCATCTACGCGCTCACCTTCGTCGCCGGCTCAGCTTCCCTCGGGGGTGAGATCGCCGCCGCGCGCCTGATGGCGCCGTGGTTCGGCGACTCGACGCTGATCTGGGCCAACACGATCGGCGTCGTGCTCGTCGCGCTGTCGGTCGGCTACTGGCTCGGCGGCAAGCTCGCCGACCGCGACCCGTCGATGAGACGGCTGGGGCAGATCCTGCTGATCGCCGCGGCGATGTTCGCGGTCCTGCCGTTCTTCGCCGGGCCGTTCCTGCACGTCTCCGTCGACGCGCTCGACAGCGTCTCGGCCGGCGCCTTCGTCGGCTCGCTGCTGGCGGTCCTGGTGCTGCTGGCGGTGCCGATGATCGTGCTCGGCACCGTCTCGCCGTACACGGTCAAGCTGTGCGTCTCCAGCGTCGAGGAGGCCGGCAGCGTCGTCGGCCGCCTGTACGCGATCTCGACGCTCGGGTCGCTCGCCGGCACCTTCCTCAGCTCGCTGCTGCTGATTCCCTTCCTCGGCACGCGCCGCACCTTCCTGCTGTACGCGATCGCGCTCGCGATCGTCGGCGTCGCCGCGCTGCGCGACCGCCGTTGGGCGCTCGCGCCGGTCGTGATCGCGGTGCTGATGGCATTGCCGGTCGGGACCGTGAAGGCGGTCGACGACGGGAAGGTGATCTGGGAGAAGGAGACGCTCTACCAGTACGCGCGCGTGATCGAGGAGCCCGACGGCGACCGCCGCCTGGAGCTGAACGAGGGCCAGGCGGTCCACTCGGTCTACTCGCCCGACCGGATGCTGACCGGCAACTACTGGGACGAGTTCCTGACGCTCCCGATCGCCGCCCGGCCGGACGGGACGCCGCCGAGATCGGTGCTGATCCTCGGCAACGCCGCCGGCACGACCGCGCGCCAGTACGGCCACTACTTCCCCGAGACGCGCGTCGACGGGGTCGAGCTCGACGGCGCGCTGAACGAGATCGCCGGCACGCTGTTCGACCTCAACAGGTCGAACGCGCCGAACGTCCACCTGCACACCGCCGACGCGCGCCCCTTCCTGCGCACCGCGGAGCGCAGATGGGACGCGATCTTCGTCGACGCCTACCGCCAGCCGTACGTGCCGTTCTACCTCGCGACGCGCGAGTTCTTCGAGCTGGTGCAGGAGCATCTGAACCCGGGCGGGACGGTGCTCGTCAACATCGGCCACCCGGAGTCCTCCGACGCGCTGGAGGAGGTGCTGACGGCGACGATGGCCGACGTCTTCGCCAACGTCGCGCGCGACCCGTCGCAGGACGTCAACACGATCGGGATCGCCAGCGACGCGCCGATCGCCGCCGCGAACCTCGAGCGCGCGATCCCGGACCTGCCCGGCGAGCTGCAGCCGGTCGCCGCGGCGACCGCGGCGCGGCTCGCGCCCGGCCTCAGAGGCGGCAAGGTCTACACCGACGACGTCGCGCCGGTCGAGTGGCTGATCGACGCCTCGATCGTCGAGGTCGCCGCCGAGGGCGAGCGCTGAGCCTTCCGCTCGCGCCGCTCCGTCGCTCCTCGTGAACGTTCAGTCCTCGCGCCCGTCCGCCGCCGCCGCGGCGAACCGCTCCCACGCCTGCTCGTAGGCGGCAAGGAGG
>JAEXXR010000175.1 GCA_023405705.1 Actinomycetes bacterium | reverse complement strand
CGGTCACACCGCTCGCGCCCGCGCCGGCGGCGCCGCCGCTGCCGGCGCCGCCGCTCACTCCGGCGGCCGCTGGTCGTCGGTGATGACGGCGCGCACCTCGACGACCGTCACCGGCAGCGCCTTGGCGTATTCGAGCGCCTCGTCGAGGTCGCGCGCCTCGACGAGGTAGAAGCCGCCGAGGTGCTCGGACAGCTCGGCGTACGGCCCGTCGGTGACGACGGCGTCGGCGGCGGTCTCCTCGGCCTTGCGGATCGTCGTCGCCGTCGTCGCGAGCGCCAGCTCGTGGCCGCCGCGGTCGGCGCCGCGCGATTCGAGCAGCTCCCCGAACTCGCCGTGCTGACGGTAGACGGCCGCTCTCTCGGCCTCGCTCGCCCGCTCCCACTGCTCGTCGCGGTCGGTGCTCTGGTACATCAGCAGCGCGTACAGCATCGTCGCTCCTTCGTCTTCGAACCGTCTCGTCGTCGCGGGGCCCGCGACGACCGTACGCGATGCTGTCGCGCGAGTCGTTCGGAAATCGACAACGCAGGAGAGCGCCGGCGCGCCAACTCGATCGGTGACGCGCCGCCGGCTTCGCCGCGGCGCCTCACCTCCGCGGCCGTGCCGCGCTCCCGCGCGACGGCGAGCCGGTCCCGCCCCTACGCGTACACGTCGGGCAGGTCGTTCTCGAACAGGATCACGTCGCCGGCGCGGGTCAGCTCGGCGAGCTTCGCGTGGGCGGCGGGGCCGTCGGGGAAGGCGAGGATCCGCTCGTCGGGGACGCCGGCGGCGCGCATGCCCTCGGCGACGTCGGCGCCGCGGGGGCCGATCAGGATCGCGAGGTCGGCGACCTCGGCGGCGAGCGTGCCGAGCCTGCGGTTCTCCTCCTGCTCGCGCTCGCCCAGCTCGACCATCCCGGGCGTGACCAGCAGGCGGCGGGTCGCGGGGTGGTCGCGCAGGACGCTCAGCGCGGCCGCGGCGCCCTCCGGGTTGGCGTTGTAGGAGTCGTCGATCACGACGACGCCGGCCGCTCTGTTGACGATCGGCGCAAGCCGGTGGTCGGGCGGCGTGACGCGGCCGAGCGCGCGCGCGACGTCGGTCAGCGCGAGGCCCTGGCCGACGCCGACCGCCGCCGCGGCCAGCAGGTTCGCGACGTTGTGGTCGCCGAGCAGTCTCGCGCGCACCTCGGCGCGCTGCTCCTCGGGACCGGCGACGCCCGCTCTCACGACGAGCTGGAAGCGCGTCCGGCCCTCCTCGAGGCGCACGTCGTCGGCCCACAGGTCGGCCTCGGGATGCGGGGCGGGGGCGAACAGCAGCACGCGGCCGGCGGCGCGGGTGCGGGCGACGCGCAAGGTGCGCTCGTCGTCGGCGCGGGTGACGAAGAGGCCGCCGTCGGCGGGCATCGCGTCGGCCAGCTCGCCCTTCGCCTGCTCGGTCACGTCGAGCGAGCCGAACCGCTCCAGGTGGGCCGGGCCGATCGCCGTCAGCACGCCGATCCGCGGGTGGACCAGCTCGCACAGCTCGGCGACGTCGCCGACGCGGTAGGCGCCCATCTCGACGACGAACGACTGGTGCTGGGGCAGCAGGCCCTCGTTGATCGCGCGCACGACGCCGAGCGTGCTGTTGAACGACGCGGGCGTCGGATACGACGGCCCGAGCAGGTCGAGCACGGAGGCGACGCAGGCCTTCGTCGTCGTCTTGCCGTAGGAGCCGGTGATCCCGACGACGAGCGGTCTGACGTCGCGCAGGCGCTGCTGCGCTCTGTTGAGGAAGCGCTGGTTGTCGGCTCTCTGGACCGGTCTCAGCAGCGAGTTGACGAGGCCGGCGAGCAGCCACGGCGCCAGCAGCAGCTCGAGCGCCCCGACGGCCGCGACGACCGCGGGCGTCCAGGTCCCGTCGCCGCCGAGCGCGACGACGAGCGCCAGCGGCAGCGCCGCGACCAGCAGCTGGAGCGTGAACAGCCGTCTCGCGCGCGGCGTGAAGACGAGCGGCTTGATCTGCTCGCGGCTCCACACCATCCGCGCGGCGCGGGCGGCGAGCGCGACCAGCAGGACCGCGAGCACGACGCCGAGCGCCTCGTTCGCCTCGCCCGCCAGCGCGCAGGCGCAGCCGGCGACGAGCACGAGGCCGGCCTCCGGCAGCGCCAGCCGGAAGCCGTAGGCCTGCGAGACCCACAGGTACAGCCGTCTCGGCTCGTAGTGCTCCTGCTGGAAGACGTGCAGCAGGACGTGGCTGGCGCCGGCCAGCGCGACGAGCGCCGCGATCGCGACGAGCGCGGAGGTGAGGACGGTCACGACTGCGCGCCCGCTCTCGCGTCGGCGTCACCCGTGCCGGGCGTGCCGGCTGCGGCGCCGCCGGATGCGCCGGAGCCGCGTCTGCCGCCCTGCGTCAGGAAGTGCGCCGCGACGACGTTGAACTGGCCGGCCTGCTCGGCGTAGGCGTAGTGGCCGCCGCCTCTCAGCACGACGAGCCCGGCGCCCGGGATCTCGCGCTCCATCTGCTCGGCCATCCACATCGGCGTGTCCTCGTCTCTGTCGCCCCACATCAGCAGCGTCGGGACCGAGACCTGCGACAGGCGGGGGGAGAGGTCCTCGGCGAGGATGTTGCGCAGCGTGCCGCGCAGCTCCTCGGGGGCCGCCAGCCAGTCGGCCGAGGCGACTCTGCCGCGGATGCCCTCCTGCAGCTTCTTGCCCGGGGCACCGCCTATCGCAGCGGCGGCCTTGCCGACCTTCGCCATCCCGACCTTGCCGTAGTAGGCGGCTCTGCGTCTCGGTCTGATGCCGGCGCCGCCGGTGAAGATCATCCGCTCGACGCGGCCGCGCAGGTCGGGCTCGGTCGCGATCACGAGCGAGATCGCGGCGCCGCGCGAGTGGCCGATCAGCGCGAAGCGGTCGATCCCCAGCGTGTCGGCCAGTCTGACGACGAAGCGGGCGTAGTCGGCGCTCGTCCACGCTGCGGGGACCATGTCCGATCTGCCGTGGCCGGGCAGGTCGGGCACGACCAGCGCGACCTTGTCGCGGAGGCCGGCGACGATCGAGCCGAGCGCCTCGATGTGCGCGCCCCAGCCGTGGAGCACGAAGACGACCGGCGGATCGGCGATCGCGGCCGGCTTCGTGTGCTGGACGCGCACGCTGAGGCCGTCGACGGTGACGGTGGAGGTCGTCTCGGAAGTCGCCTGCACGACGGCGAAATGTAGCCAACCCACCTGGTAGGCAACAATTTCCGCCGCGCAATGGCCGCTTTGCCGCCACCTGGCGGCGGCGACGCAGCCGCGACGGATGTCGCCTACCGATCCGAAAGCGAACACTCCGCGCGTGTGGTGGGCGGTCGCGTGCCAGCAGGGCCACCGACTACCCTTCCGCCCCATGCCTCTCCCCTCCGGACAGACCGTCGGCGTCGTCTTCGGCGGCCCCTCGGTCGAGCACGACGTCTCGATCATCACGGCGCAGCAGGCGATGGCGGTGCTCTCCGAGCGCCACACGGTCATCCCGCTCTACGTCGGCAAGGACGGGCGCTGGTGGACGGGGGAGGAGCTGCGCGAGGTGTCGGCCTTCACGCAGTCGCCGCCGCGTGGCGGCCGGCCGGTGCAGCTGCGGCTCGGCTCGCCCGACGCGCCCTTCGTCGAGCCGTCGACCTCGCGCCTGCGCGGCGACAGAGCGCTGCCGATCGGCGTCGTGCTGAACGCGATCCACGGCACCGGCGGCGAGGACGGCGCGCTGCTCGGCGCGCTGGAGCTGTCGGGCCTGCCGCACGCCGGCCGCGGCGTCGCGGCGTTCGCGGTCGGGATGGACAAGCACCTCGCCAAGACGGTGCTGAAGGAGGCCGGGATCGACGTGCTGCCGCACCGCCGCGTCGAGCGCGGCGAGTGGGAGGACGACCGCGCCGCGGTCCTCGCCGACCTCGCGCAGGGCTTCCCGCCGCCGGTCGTCGTCAAGCCGGCGACGCTCGGCTCCTCGATCGGCGTCGCCCGCTGTGAGAGCGCCTCCGAGGTCGAGGAGGCGCTGGAGCTGGCCTTCGAGCTCGACCGCCAGGCGGTCGTCGAGCCGTTCGCGACCGGCGCGATCGAGCTGAACTGCGCGGTGCTCGGCCGTCCGGGCGGCGAGCTGCGCGTCTCCGAGGTCGAGCGGCCGCTCGGCAGCGCCGACGGCCTCACCTTCGAGGACAAGTACCTGTCGGCCGGCGGCAAGGACGGCGGCGGCGCGAAGGGCTCCGGCGGCGCGAAGGGCGCGGGCGCCAAGGGTGGCGGCTCTGGCGAGAGCGGCGCCGGCATGGCCTCGGCCGACC
>JAEXXR010000056.1 GCA_023405705.1 Actinomycetes bacterium | reverse complement strand
GACCGGCGCGTCCGTCTAGCCGATCGCCGGCGCCTGGGGGAGGCGCTCGAGGGCCGCCTCCATGTCGGCGGCGGAGAACTCGGGGTCCTCCAGGTCGCCGGCGAGGTAGGCGTCGTAGGCGGAGAGGTCGAAGTGGCCGTGGCCGGAGAGGCCGACCAGGATCACGCGCTCCTCGCCGGCCTCTCGCGCCTCCAGCGCCTCCTCGACGACGGCGCGCAGGGCGTGCGCCGGCTCGGGGCCCGGGATGATCCCCTGCGTGCGCGCGAACTGGAGCGCGGCGGCGAAGGCGTCGTTCTGCTTGTAGGCCTTCGCCTCGACCAGCCCGGCCTTCACGAGCGCGCAGACGAGCGGCGCGTCGCCGTGGTAGCGCAGGCCGCCGGAGTGGACCGGCGGCGGGACGAAGTCGTGGCCGAGCGTGTACATCGGCATCAGCGGCGTGAGGCCGGCGGTGTCGCCGAAGTCGTAGCGGTAGGCGCCGCGCGTCAGCGTCGGGCAGGCGGCCGGCTCGGCGGCGAGGAAGCGGGTTCTGAGCTTGCCCTGCCGCACCAGCCGCACGAACGGGAAGGTCAGCCCGGCGAAGTTGGAGCCGCCGCCGACGCAGCCGATCACGACGTCCGGCGCCTCGCCGGCCATCTCCAGCTGCGTGATCGCCTCCTGGCCGATCACGGTCTGGTGGAGGCAGACGTGGTTGAGGACCGAGCCGAGCGAGTAGCTGGCGTTCGGGTCTCTCGCGGCGACCTCGACCGCCTCGGAGATCGCGATCCCGAGCGAGCCGCTCTGGTGCTCGGCCTGCGCGCGGCCCGACTCGGTCAGCTGCGACGGCGAGCGGTGGACGGTCCCGCCCCAGGTCCGCATCATCGAGCGGCGGTACGGCTTCTGGTCGTAGGAGGAACCGACCATCCACACCTCGCACTCCAGCCCGAACAGCGAGCAGGCGAAGGCGAGCGACGATCCCCACTGGCCGGCGCCGGTCTCGGTCGTCAGCTTTCTGATCCCGGCCTGCGCGTTCTCGTAGGCCTGCGCGACGGCGCTGTTGGGCTTGTGCGAGCCGGCCGGCGAGGTGCCCTCGTACTTGACGTAGATGTGGGCCGGCGTGTCGAGCGCGGCCTCCAGCCGGTGGGCGCGGAAGAGCGGCGTCGGGCGCCAGATCTTGTAGGCGTCGCGGACCTGCTCGGGGATCTCGACGAGCGGCTCGGTCGAGACCTCCTGGGCGATGATCGCCGGCGGGAAGATCGCGGAGAGGTCGTCGGGGCCGGCCGGCTCAAGCGTGCCGGGATGCAGCGGCGGCAGCGGCGGCTCGGGCAGGTCCGGGGCGATGTTGACCCAGTGCGTCGGGATGTCACGCTCGCCGAGCGGGAAGGTCGTCTGGCCGTCGCCCATCTGCTTCCTCCGGTCCTTCGATCGTGGTGCGGTGGGGCCGATCCTAGCCCGCGTCGCCGCACCCGCACGCGGTGTTTCATCGGGCGGAATTCCCTTGCCGCGCTCGGATGGGTACAAATGTCGGCGGGCACGCAGCACTTTGAGAGGAAAGAGATGTCAGACACCGCAACAGGCGATTCGGGCACGTCGCTCGAGCAGCAGCTCGACCAGATGCTGGAGATCGAACGCTTCGCGCCGTCGCAGGCGTTCAGATCGCAGGCGCTGCTGGGCGATCCGTCGGTCTACGAGCAGGCCGCGGCCGACCCGCAGGCGTGGTGGGCGCAGCAGGCCGAGTCGCTCGACTGGTTCGAGCGCTGGGAGACCGTCCTCGACGACTCGAACCCGCCGTTCTACAAGTGGTTCACGGGCGGGAGGCTGAACGTCTCGCACAACTGCCTCGACCGCCACGTCGAGGCCGGCCGCGGCGACCGCGTCGCCTACCACTGGTACGGCGAGGAGGGCGAGACCCGCGACGTCACCTACGCCGAACTGCTGCGCGACGTGCAGCGGTTCGCGAACGCGCTGAAGGACCTCGGCGTGCAGCAGGGCGACGTCGTCGGGATCTACCTGCCGATGATCCCCGAGGTCGTCGTCGCGATGCTCGCCTGCGCCCGCATCGGCGCGCCGCACAACGTCGTCTTCGGCGGCTTCTCCGCCGAGTCGGTCAAGGAGCGGATGGAGTTCTCCGAGGCGAAGGTGCTCGTCACCGTCGACGGCGCCCGCCGCAAGGGCAAGACCGCGCCGATCAAGGCGACCGTCGACGAGCACATGGGCGACCTCGCCTCGCTGAAGACGGTCGTCGTCGTCAGACACGCCGGGATCGACGGCGTGCCGATGACCGCCGGCAGAGACGTCTGGTACGACGAGGTCTGCGCCGCCGCCGACCCCGTCTGCCCGGCCGAGCCGCTCGACGCCGAGCACCCGCTGTTCATCCTCTACACGTCGGGCTCGACCGCCTCGCCGAAGGGGATCCTGCACACGACCGGCGGCTACCTGACCGGCGTCTCGGCGACGCACAGATACGTCTTCGACCTGAAGCCGGACGAGGACGTCTACTGGTGCGCGGCCGACGTCGGCTGGATCACCGGCCACTCCTACATCGTCTACGGCCCGCTCGCCAACGGCACGACGTCGGTGATGTGGGAGGGCGCGCCCGACTACCCGCACAGAGGGATCTGGTGGGAGGTCGCCGAGAAGACGAGAGCGACGATCCTCTACGCCGCCCCGACCGCGATCCGCACCTTCATCAAGTGGGGCCACGAGATCCCGGAGGGCTATGACCTCTCCGCGCTGCGGCTGCTCGGCTCGGTCGGCGAGCCGATCAACCCGAAGGCGTGGCTCTGGTACCACCAGGTGATCGGCGGCGGACGCTGCCCGATCGTCGACACGTGGTGGCAGACGGAGACCGGCGCGATCATGATCTCGCCGCTGCCGGGGATCACCGAGACGAAGCCCGGCTCGGCGACGACGCCGTTCCCGGGCGTCGACGCCGAGGTCGTCAGCGAGGCCGACGGCTCGCCGGTGCAGAGCGGCCAGGGCCTGCTGGTGCTGACGCAGCCGTGGCCGTCGATGCTGCGCGGCCTCTACAAGGAGCCGGAGCGCTACGTCGAGACATACTTCTCCCGCTTCGGCAAGGAGACGTACGTCGTCGGCGACGCCGCGCGCAAGGACAGAGACGGCTACTTCTGGATCATCGGGCGGATCGACGACGTCGTGAACGTCTCGGGCCACCGCCTCTCGACCGCCGAGGTCGAGTCGGCGATCGTCGCGCACGAGAAGGTCGCCGAGGCGGCCGTGATCGGCCAGTCCGACGAGCACACCGGCCAGGCGATCGCCGCCTTCGTCACGCTCCAGGGCGAGATCGAGGGGAGCGACGAGCTGATCGCCGAGATCGGCGGCGTCGTCGCCGAGCGGATCGGCAAGTTCGCCCGCCCGAAGCGGATCATCTGGGCCGACGACCTGCCCAAGACGCGCTCGGGCAAGATCATGCGCCGCCTGCTGCGCGACATCGCCGAGGGCCGCGCCCTGGGCGACGTCACGACCCTGCGCGACCCGAGCGTGATGGCCGCGCTGGAGTCGCAGATCCAGGACGCGCAGTCGCAGGAGAGATAGGGCTGGCGCCTTGCGAGTTCCACGTCGGCGCGCGGCAGGACGCGGCGTCGGCGGGAACTCGCGGCTGTGGGTTGG
>JAEXXR010000047.1 GCA_023405705.1 Actinomycetes bacterium | reverse complement strand
GTAGGGCAGCGCGAGCAGCGCCGCCAGCGGACCGGGCCAGCTCGCAGCCAGTACGACGAGGCCCGCGAGCGCGTAGCAGGCCAGCGCGAGACGGACGGTCCGCCGTGCGCCGAACGCGGTCGCGATGGAGCCGATGCCGGCCTCGCGGTCGGCGACGACGTCCTGCACGGCACCGAACGCGTGCGAGGCGACGCCCCAGAGGGCGAAGGCGCCGATGATCGCCGCGAGCGGCCACGTCCACGTCGCGCCGGCGAGCACGAGCCCGTACACCGCGGGGGAGAAGAAGTGGATGCTGCTGGTCACGGAGTCCGCCACCGGGCGCTCTTTCAGCCGCAGCGGCGGTGCCGAGTAGAAGACGACGAAGAACAGGCTCGCGGCGAGCACGAGCCACGATGCGGGCGACCCGACCGCGACGAGGAACGCGACGAACGGGGCGCAGGACAGCCCCGCAGCCCACAGGGTGATCCGGTGGAAGCGCCGATCAAGCACCGCGCCGTGCGCCCCGCCCTTGCGCGGATTGCGGAGGTCGGACTCGTAATCGAACACGTCGTTGATCCCGTACATCGCGAGGTTGTACGGGATGAGGAAGAACAGGGTGCCGACGATGAGCACGGCGTCGATCTCGCGCGTCGTCAGCAGGTAGGCGGCCGCGAAGGGGTAGGCCGTGTTGACCCAGCTGACCGGCCGCGACGCGACGAGCAGCTGACGGATGGTGGCGACCGCGCTCACGAGGCGGGCTCTTTCGGGTTCCGCGCCGCGGAGCCGGCGGTCCGGACGTTGCCGGGCCGCCGCAGGAGGTCCGCGATCGCGGGCAGCAGGAAGGCCGCGACGATCGGATAGGCGAGGTCCTCGAGGGGCGCGAGTCCGATGCGGATGCCGCTGATGAGGTGCTCCGGGTAGGTGAACAGCCCCGCCGCGATCATGAGGTTGTCGAAGACGATCGTGAGGAGCACGAGGACGAGCGCCGTGACGGCGGAGGCGGCCAGGCGCCGGCCGAACCGCGGCACGCGGACCCGCGCGGCGGCCACGGCGACGACGACCGCGGCGAGGAGGGCGAACGGCACGATGATGAGCGCGTAGGTCATGGCGCCTCCGCGGTGCCCGGCGCCGGCTCTCGCCGGCCGCCGGCGATGCGCCGCCGCGCCGCGGCGTCGACGACGAGCGCGAGGTAGCACAGGAAGGCCAGGAACACCGGTTCCTCCAGCGGCAGGTGCGGCGCGAGGTCGATGCCCAGGAGCAACGGGCTGTCGCCTTTGACGAAGACCCCGGTGGCGATGCCGACGGCATCCCATGCCACGAAGAACGCCGTCCCGAGGACGATCGCGCCGGTGGTACGCGCCGGCGCCGCCCAGAACGCGAGGCGGAATCGTGCGTCGAGCGCGGCGATGCCCGCGGCCGAGACGAGCAGGGCGAGGAGGTACAGTCCCGGCACGTCAGGCCGTCCGGTCGGTCGCGCGGGTCGCGCGGGGCTCGGGCAGCTGCGCCGCGGTGGCGTCGCCGCGCAGGCGCTTGGCCACGAGTTCGGCGGAGATGAGGCACATCGGCAGTCCGATCCCCGGGAGCACCGAGGTGCCGGCGTAATACAGCCCCGTGACCTTCCGCGACGCGTTGCGCGGACGGAAGACGGCGCTCTGACGGAGGGTGTGGGCAAGCCCCAGCGCGCCGCCGCGCCATGCGCCCAGGTCGGACTCGAAGTCGGCGGGCGCGATCGTCCGGCGCACCCGGATGCGCGAGGCGAGGTCGCCGATGCCGGTCCACTGCGCGATCTGCGCGATGACGCGATCGGCGGCCGCCTCGATCGCCGGCGACCCGCCGCCGTCGACGCCGCCGTGACCGAGCGCGGGGTCGGCCGGCATGGGGACCAGGACGAAGAGGTTCTCGCTGCCGGCGGGGGCGACGGTCGAATCGGTCGCGGACGGGCGGCACACGTACAGCGACGCGGGGTCCGGGATGCGGGCGGCGTCGCCGCGGCCGAACACCGCTCCGAAGTTCGTGCGCCAGTCGCGGGTGAACAGCAGCGTGTGGTGGGCGAGTTCGGGCAGTTCGCCGTCGACGCCCAGCAGCACGAGGAGGGCCCCCGGGCCGGGGTTGCGCCGCCGCCACCATCGCTCCGAGTACGTGCGCTGCGACGGGGGCAGCAGGCGCGTCTCGGTCGTGTTCAGATCGGCCGCCGAGACGACGACGTCGGCGGGGTGGACGGTGCCGTCGGAAAGGCGGATGCCGGTGGCTCGCCCGGCATCCGTCACGATCTCGGTCACCGGCGAACCGGTGTGGATCTGCACGCCCTGTGCCCGCGCGACGCGGGCGACGGCGGCGATGACTTCGGTGAACCCGCCGCGGGGGTACAGGACGCCCTCGTCGAGATCGAGGTGGCTCATGAGGTGGTACAGGCTCGGCGCGTCGAACGGCGAGGTGCCGAGGAAGACCGCCGGGTACCCGAGGATCTGCCGGAGCACCGGATCGCGGAAGCGTCCGGCCACGTGGCGGTGCAGCGAGCGGAGGAGGAGGGGCACCAGGTGCGGCAGCTGCCGGGTCACGGCCGGATCGCGCAGTCCGCGGGTGGAGGTGTACGGGTCGTAGAGGAAGCGCGAGACGGCGAGCCGGTACGCGTCGGCGGCGGAGTCGAGGTAGGCGTCGAGCGCGGCCCCGGCCCCGGGTTCGCGGGACTCGAACAGCTCGCGCGCGGCCGCGCGCCCCGACACGACGTCCACAGGCGCCGCCGATCCCGAGCCGTCGCTCGGCTCGGGGTAGACGCGGTAGGCGGGGGTGAGCGGCACGAGGTCGAGTTCGGCGGCCGCCGTCGTGCCGCACAGGCGGAAGAAGTGGTCGAACACCTCGGGCATGAGGTACCAGCTGGGGCCGGTGTCGAACCGGAACCCGTCCTGCTGCCACGACCCGGCGCGCCCGCCGATCTCGTCCCGCGCTTCGTGCACCGTGACGTCCCAGCCGTCGCGGGCGAGGAGCGCGGCGGTCGCGAGTCCCGCGATCCCGGCGCCGACGATGACGGCGGAGCGGCTCATGCGACGCGCTGCCGCGGCGGGAGGCCGATGACGGCGCGCGCCGCGATCGAGGCCTTGACGGGCGCGGGGACGGACACGCGGACGCTGTCGTCGGCGCCGCGCAGGCGCCGCGCGAGCTCGGCGAACAGCCCGTGCGCGGTGGCGACGGCGCGGCGGCAGTCGGCGGGGAGGTCCGGAATGGCCCGTGCCGCGGCGGCGAGGTCGGCGTCGATGCGGGCGAGCACGGCGGAGCGGTCGCGGCTCTCGCCCTGCAGACCCAGGTAGTCGCGGCCCAGCCGGCTCTCGTCGTCCGCGCGGTCGCGGAGGAAGTTGACGTCCTGGAAGGCGGCGCCGAGGCGCCGGGCACCCTCGACGAGGTGCGGTGCGGGGGCGAGGGGCGTTCGCCGTCCGGCGTTCACGAAGACCTGCAGGCACATGAGGCCCACCACCTCCGCCGAGCCGTAGACGTACGCGTCGTGCGAAGCGTCGTCGTGCTGCGCGCGGGTGAGATCGGTGCGCATCGACGCGAAGAAGGGCCGGACGAGCTCACCGTCGATGCCGCACTCGCGCGCGGCCAGGGCGAAGGCGTGGACGACGAGATCGGTGCTGAATCCGCGCGCGATGGCCGACAGAGTCTCGGCCTCGAACTCATCCAGCAGCAGGCGCTGCGTGGCCGCCGGCACGCCGGCGCTCTCGGCGGCGCCGTCGACGATCTCGTCGGCGACGCGCACCAGGGCGTAGATGCTGCGGACGTGGCTGCGCACGCGGGGGCCGAGCAGGCGGCAGGCGAGCGCGAACGAGGTGGAATAGGCGGCGATGACGGATGCCGCGGCATCCTGCGCGCAGCGGTCGTACAGGGTCGTCACGGGATGCGCTCCTCGATCGCGGCGGCGACGGTGGCGAGGAGCGTGACCGCGGCGGGCGGCAGCTCCGCAGATGCGGCGTGGGCTCGGGCACGGCGCAGGCGCTCGGTGACGAGGGCGACGAGGTCGTCGCGGGCTCCGCTCGCCTCGAGCTCGCGCTGGGCGCGTCGCACGGCGATGGGGCCGGTGTGGGCCACGGCGAGTGCCGAGCTGACCTGCGGCCACGAGGCGGTGTCGCGGGCCAGGGCGATGAGCGGGGTGCGCTTGGCCTCGCGCAGGTCGGCGCCGGGGGCCCGCCCGGCCTGGCGGCGGGTGCCGAAGGTGCCGATGAGGTCGTCGACGAGCTGGAACGCCAGCCCGAGGTCGGCCGCCGCCGCCGTCAGCGGTGGCCGCGCGGCGTCGGGAGCGTCGGCGAGGATGGCACCGGCCAGCAGCGGGGCTTCGAAGGAGTACGTCGCGGTCTTGTCGTGGGCGGCGCTCAGGAGGGCGTCGGTGCCGGGGCAGTCGGCGCGAGCGGCGTGCTCGACGTCGGCGAGCTCACCGGCCGCCGAGACGAGCATCGCGTCGTCGAGCAGGTCGAACAGGGCCGCGCGGGCACGGCCGTCGATCGGCGCGGTGGCGACGAGGCGTGACGCCTCGAACAGCAGAAGGTCACCCGCGAGCACGGCTGCCGCGTCGCCGACGGCCGCGGCCTGGCTCGCGTCGGCGCCGAACTCCCGCGCGCGGATGCGGAAGCGGCCGCCGACATTGGGCGCGCCGCGCCGCTCCACATCGCCGTCGATGAGGTCGTCGTGGACGACGAACGCCGTGTGCAGCAGCTCGAGCGCCGCCGCGACGTCCCACAGGCCCGGCTGGCGGTCGGCGTCGCCGTCGAATGCGCGGAACGCGGCGACGAGCAAGGC